>JAEZJW010000021.1 GCA_023415595.1 Bacillota bacterium | reverse complement strand
TAGGTGCCAGAGCCGGTGTCGCCGCCTTGATAACCATTATGGTCTGCGCATTGGAATCTGTTGTAGTGGATCCGTTGCCCTTCTTCACTACTTGGATAGTGCAGGGAGTCAGGCCGGTCAGATTTAAATCCGCACCAGAGGTAATATCCGTCCAGGCTCCGCTGTCGATCTGATATTTCATCCCGATAGTCACGCCGGAGAGTGTGCCGCTATTCGGTCCGGTGGCTGTGAAGGTCGCGCTGGGAGTGGCCTCTTTCGTGCCGGTAAAAGCTGTCAGTGTAATGCTCTGGTTGGCAGAGGCCAACACCGTGCCCGAAGCCTTGACGCGCACTTGGTAAGTGCCTGGGGTTAGGATGGTGGTACCGGTTGCACCTTCCCAGGTGATACCAAGATCGGAGCTGTATTCATGTACTGCTGTCATGGGAATGCTGCCGCTTCCGCCAATGGTGTTCGGCTGGGTAGATGTCAGAGCCGGAGTCGCTGCCTTAGTGACTGTTATGGTCTGTGCATCTGAATCTGTTGTAGTAGATCCGTTGCCCTTCTTCACCACTTGGATAGTGCAGGGAGCAAGGCTGGTCAGGTTTATAACCGCGCCGGAGGTAATATCCGTCCACGCTCCGCTGTCAATCCGATACTTCATTCCGTCAGTCACGCCGGTGATGTTACCACTACTCACACCTATGGCAGTGAAGGTCACGCTGGGTGTTACCTCCTTAGTACCGGTAAAAGCGATCAGTGTAATCGTCTGGTAGGCAGAAGCCAATGCCGCGCCTTCAGCCTTGACACGCACCCGGTAAGTTCCGGATGCAAGGGTGGTGGTACCGGTTGCACTTTCCCAGGTGATACCAAGATCGGAGCTGTATTCATGTACTGCTGTCATGGGAATGCTGCCGGATCCGCCAATGGTGTTCGGCTGGGTAGCTACCAGAGACGGAGTCTCTGCCCTAGTGACTGTTATGGTCTGCTCATTTGAATCTGTTGTAAGGGAACCGTCACCTTTCTTTACTACTGAGATGTAGCAGGAAGAAAGTCCGGTCAGGTCTATGTTAGCACCGGAGGTAATGTCAGTCCACGCTCCGATGTTAATCCGATACTTCATTCCTACTGTCACGCCGGAAAGCGTACCGTTAGAAGGTCCTGTAGCAGTGAAGGTCACGCTGGGTGTTGCCTCCTTCGTGCCGGTAAAGGCGGTCAGTGTGATAAGCTGGTAGTCAGAGGCCAACATCGTGCCCGAAGCCTTAACTCGTACCTTTATATATTGAGTGAAAGCGCCAAAGATGGTGGTACCGACGGCATCCTTCCAAGTACCACTGTAGTTTACCTCGTACTCATGCTCTGCTGTCATGGGAATGCTGCCACCTTCGCCAATTCTACTGGGCTGTGTTGCCGTCAGAGCCGGTTTCGCCGCCTTGGTAACCGTTATGGTCTGCGGGAGAGAATCCGATGTACTGGTTCCATTGCCCTTCTTCACCACTAAAATGTCGCAAGGCCCAAGACCGGACAGATTTAAATTTGCGCTGGAGGTCAAATTATTCCAGCCTCTGCCCTCAATATAAACCTTCATTTCAGCTGTCAAGCCGGAGAGCGTGCCATCAGCTGGTCCAGTGGCAGTGAAGGTAGCACTACTGGGCGTAGCCTCCCGTGGGAATTCACACTCGTTTACAGTAAGTGCAAGTTTTGGGCTCTCCGCCTTGCCGGGTTCGATTACGGAGAGGTAAAAGGTTGCTGGAAAAATTTGCGGGGAATAAGTCAATGTCAGGGTGTTTCCAAGGTTAGTCGCATATACTGCGTACTGTGTTGAACTGGTGGCGTTGGTATATACCTTCCAGCTTTGATTATCCGCATATTGTGGGTTGTTCGTCAATGTAAAGCTGACACTTGTCTGCGTCGGACTGCTCTTAGTGACAGTAGTCGTACTCGCCATGGGAGTAGCAGAGTACATCATATTGGTATCAAACCTGAAATATTTATAATTCTCATTAAACCCATTTCTGTCAATTACAAAGGTCTCCGTACCATCTGTTTTTATCATACTTACCGTAATGCCGGTATTGCTATAGCCGCTCAGAATCGGTGGGGTGTTCATTGCGTTCACACCACCGCAGATGATTGAATTACCATTTTGAATGTCTATGTTGCCAGATTCATTATAAATTGCCGTTTTGTAGAGGGATTGCACAGTTCCGCCTCCCATAACGAGTGTGCCGGATGTACTGGGATTACCAGCTTCATAAGGTGTAATGCGAACAGCACTTCCGCTTTGCGTGTTGGTATGCTCCACGATCCCACCGGATAAAACTAAAGTAGAGTTGTTCATTACATAAACTGAACAATTCCTATTATCACTGGTTATTTTGCCCCCACCCGAGTAATCAACGATTGTCAGTGCGGCCCCACTATCATGTCGAATACCAAATTCTGCACTTGTGGTAGTATTTAGTGTTTTCCCATTTAGGTTAATAGTAAAGCTTATTCCGGGGGCATAATCACCGGTAGAGATAGGCATATCCAATACTATGTTTTCCAACAGCGTAATAGTATCTCCATTATTAACATAGCAAAGTGCTGTTTCCAAATCTTCAAATTGTTCCCCATTGATTTCGGCCTGGTTAGCTATTGCTTGCACATGGCTTCTGTTCAAATTCAGGAAGAGGAGTGCCATACAAAGTATAAACCCAGCTCCAATTAATCTTTTGTTCATGATATTTCCTCCCTAACATATTGTTAATCGCCTTTTTTCAGCCGTTGTTCTCCTATTACTCCACACTGGTGATGATCTCTCCGTTTGTCGATTCAAAGGTTACTGCAGCGGAGGAGGCAACATTACCCTGGCTGTCCCGCATAACGTACATCATGATAAAAAAGCCGTCTCCAAGCTCAGTTTCCGCAAAGGCAGTTTCAGGGGTAACCTTAATGGTGTCGATGGGTACCGCGGTCAGCTCCCCATCCTCACCGCTGATTGCGGTCGCATAGTGTATGGTCTGGACCTCATCACCCTCTACCAGATAACGAAGATTTTTATCTGCCGCTCCGCTATCATCCAGGGGCTTTCTGGCGCCCTCGATGTAATATTCTCCTGTCTCAAAGTCATAGATGACCAATAGGTTGTATTCCTCGCCATTTAGCAGAATCGGTACGGAATACTGGTTATAGCCTTCACCCTCGTAGGAAATCTCCATGTAGCATAATGCACCATCCAGGCTACCCCACACGCCTCGAAAGTTATCCTTAAATACACCGTTGTCCCAATCAGCTACAATATCGTTGTCAGTACCAAGACAGAGCAGGATGTCCTCCTCGGGATCGGCATAGTAAAGTTCAAAGGTCAGGGAAGATAGAATATTGACCGCTTCACTGCCCAACGTAAGCGTGGATTTGCCGCTCTCATCCACAGTTACCGGCATATCCTGCCAGTTTACACTGTCTAGGGTCAGCAGCTCGGGTAAGGAGCTGTAATTCATCTGGGAGATATATTCCATGCCCTGTTCCGAAAGCTCACCGGTTAGGCCGTAGGCATACAGATACTTAAAGGAATCGGCAGGTCCCACACCCGCATAGGCTATGAAATCCTCCACATCACCGTTATAGCTGTAATAGCAGGAAAGTCCAGCTGCCTCTGGGCGATATTTTCCGTTTACCTTGTATACGACACATTCAGAAAGCGCAGTAGAAACTGCTCCGGAGGTACCTGGCAGCAATTCCGAGGATTTTATAGCAAGAGTTCCAAGATCGGTCATATTGGTATAGCCCTGTTCGCGAGTATTACCGCCGTAGTTTTCAACATTGTTCGCAATTTGGGAAAAGTGAGCAAAGAATGCCGGGTTTTCCACTGCCGAGGCCAAAGCCTCCTTACCGAAATCATCATAGGCACTAATTAAGCCAGATAACTTGGAAAGATCGGTGACAGACAGGGTGATATTATCCTGGGTGCCAGCCTCTTCACAGCCCTGTACATAGCTGTCACAGATGATTTTGGACAGCTCTAATGGTTCCATCTCCGGGGTACCGGCAAGTGCCCCAAGCCACCCGCTATAGAGCCAGCCGTTGCCCGGCTCTACCTCCTGTGAAGCCACAAGGTATTTACCAATACCGGAGAAGGTATAGGCTGTATCCACCGTTGCCATGAGGCAGGTGTCAAAGCCGATGAGGTCCACCGGCTGATTCTGCGGATCTTCTCCGAAGACTTCCGAGAAGGCTTGATACATCTCTCCAAGGCTAAGGGAATCCATGCCGTACAACTCATCAAAGGCTGCACCCGTTACTGAACCGCCACCGTGATTCCATAGTAATACAGCGGTGTGCTTGGCAGGATAGTGCTCCTTTCCGAATGTAAGAAAATCCTTAAGAGTCTGCCCATCACCCATACTGGCGGAGGGAAGCTCCTCTATGAGTTGAAGTCCGTTATGGTCATAAACATAACGCCCTAGCGTATCCACATTTATGATATCGTTCTGCCATGCAGAGGTACCGCCTGTCTGGATGACTACCTTCACATTCTCCGGCAGCTGAACCTCCATCATCTCTGCCAGGTCATTGGTAGCAGCAGCGTGATTGCTCTCCAGATCGCTGCCACAGAGGTACCAGTATACTACCCATTCTGTATCGGTGTCAGTTGCAATCTGATCTGTATCGTCGGCTGCTGCCTTATCGGTATCTGCTTGAATCTTGTCAGTGTCTTCAGCCATATCAGAAGTTTGCTGCGGTGTCTTCTTTGCCCCTGAGCATGCTGTCAGAGAAAGCAGCAGGGCTAATGCTAATAGGATCGTAATCATCTTTTTCATGTTTTTATTCCCTCTCTTATGTACCTTCTTTATTTGTAAAGCTTTCTTCCTTGTTCCAGAAGCTCCTGTAACCTCTGGGTTTCCTCTCTGTTAGCAGGTCGAATGTGCTTATCTTCACAGAAGGGGCAATCCTTAACCTCTCCCAATCGGTAGAATAGGAAGCCACAATCATCACAGGTATAAATCATACACCACGCTCCCTTCCTGTAGGGTGAAACCCCATAATATACGCGGGAATACGATTCATTGGTTTTTTTAACAGGGCATTATAGTTCTTCTCCACCTCCCGATAAACCATGAGCTTATTCTCTAATATATTTAGTGCTGCTGCGTCATTTTCACCACCGCGTTCCTGCATATGTAATCTACGGTGCAATTGTACCTGCTCGCTGATGGTATCAAGGCTCTTCTGCTTTGCGGATAATTCCTTGAAGCTCACAATAAACCACAGTGTAATAAATGCTGTCACACAGATTCCTGCAATAAACCAGCCAAGCGTGGCAGCTGTCATAGAATATCACCTCATTTTCTTGTTAATTTACTATTATTCAACATAATAATATCAAATATTTCCATTTAAAACCGTTTACCGCACGAATCGTATCTCCTACCGCACGAATCGTATCTCCTACCGCACGAATCGTGTTCCTATCCGCATAAAACATATTTCGGATTTTAGAATTACTCATGCTTTTTGTTATAATATGTATTTACAGCATCTGTATGATTCTCATACCACTTTGTGCAGACAGATCTATAAAGGAACCATCAATCCTAACAACCGGGTTTGATATATTATGCGGAGGTACATATACAATTTCTCCAAATTTACCTGTACTCATCATAACCCTTGACCCAACATAATATTGTGAAATGTTATGTATAAATTTCAGAAGGATACCGGGATCATAATGACCTTCACCTATGCCCATCCTTTCAAATTCCCTGAAAGTATCAAACGGGGTTTGCCTCTTCTTATAGATACGTTCTGAGGTTATCGCATCATAGGCATCTGCAATGGATACTATTTTTGCATAACTACTGATACTTGCGCTTTTTATACCATATGGGTATCCTGTTCCGTTTTCCTTCTCATGATGCATCAATACTGCATCTTTCACTTTCTTATTTATGCCTGTGTTATCCTTAATTATTTCAAACCCTAATACCGGATGCGTCTTGATAACTTCAAACTCCTGTTGGGTTAAAGGTCCTCTTTTGTTTAATATACCGATTGGCATTTTTGACTTTCCTATATCATGTAAAATACCAGCGGTGATTATAAGCTTGATCTCGCTCTCCGGAAGCTCAAGCCACTTTCCAATCAGCATTGAATATAATGAAACATTAATACAATGGGAATAGGTATATTCATCAGCAATCCTTATCTTATTCAGACATTCTGTAACAGCAATATTGCTGTTCATATTTTCATATAGTGAGTCGGATATCTCGTTAATTTTTGCATTATCCAGTCCTCTGCCTGCAGCAAGGTCATTTATAATTACCTTTACAGAATTGACACTTTTCTGGTAGTTTCTTTGAAACGCAATCGTATCCGCTTTTGGGTTATTAGGAGTATCCATCTTTTTGGCAGTATTCATCTTTTTTTCAGGTTTTCGTGCCGCGATCCTGTCCACTTTAAATGCAACAAGCTTTTGTCTTATGGCTTCATTTACTATAGTGTTTTTGGTAATAATCAAACTGCCACAGCTGTTGAGTACATCCTCAGCTATCTCATAACCATCGGGGCATTCCAATGTGCTATATATGAGCTTTTCCATACAGTTTGTTCCTCCAAAACGGTAAAGTTGCACTAAAGAATCTCAACTACTTCAATATCACCTTCTACCGACAAATCATGATATTTATCTTCGCAAAGAACTAAAGGCTTCGTTATTTCTATTGGGTTGATATAAACGATATTACCAATCTGTTCGTTACTTAGCCGAATCTCTCTGCCATTATAGTAGTCAATAATATTATTTACAAAGATCTGACATAGGTATGGGTCCAGATGATTGAAGCTATTTGCTTGTATCTCCTCAACCGCCTTTAAAGGTGACTTTTTTTCTTTGTATGCCCTAGTAGCTGTAATTGCATCAAATGTATCAGCTATAGCTATTATTCTACTGAATAAATTGATCTTTTCTCCCTTCAACCCCAAGGGATAACCTGTTCCATCCATTCTTTCATGATGGAGCAAAACGCCCTGTAACACTTCAGGGTCGAATAGGTTAACACTATTTAGTATTTTATATCCAATGACCGGATGAGATTTCAATTTTTCCATCTCTTCTAATGTTAATGGATCAGCCTTATTTAGCAGACTATCTTTCATCTTTGCTTTCCCGATATCATGTAAAAGCCCGGCACGAACCAGGTTTTCCAGTTTTGGATAGTCCAAATTCAGCCACTTTCCAATGACAAATGACAGGAAAGCTACATTAGTTGGATGAGAATACATATAAGGGTTTTTATCCTGAACACTGTTTAGGTATGTTAATATATTTTTATCATCATTTAGATATTTACAAATTTGAATGGCGCACATTTCAGCAGGAATAAAATATAATTGTCTCCCAAATCTGATATCTTCCACAATATTACGCAAAATTTTTAATGTTTGATTATAAGTCTCTTCTATGCTAAACATATTACTCTCCTTATTTAATTCATCGGTCTTTATGCAGGGCATATTTCTTATTCAGCTCCTTATAAACCAAGTGGAAAAAATGCAGCCACACAGATTCCTGTAATCAACAGCTTAGCGTGGCTGCTGCCATACAGTATCACCTCCCCTTACTGTAAAATCTCTATCTTTATCAATATTCCCCGACATAATAATATCAAATATTACCCTAAAATACCGTTTACCGCACGAATCGTGTCTCCTACCGCACGAACCGTAATTCGGATTATTGTAGCTCTTATTACTTTATGCTACAATATATTTGGATAGTTTTACATAATTGGAGGGGATGGACATGCATATAGCTGTTTGTGATGACAATTTAGACGAGCTTTCCCGTATTTCCTCTTTGCTGGAGGATTACTGCAGGGAGTTAGACAGTTCAGTTACCTATGAAGCCTTTCACAGCGCCACTGAGCTGATAGAGACTATGAGAGTGAGGCGATTTGATTTATTGCTTTTGGACATCCTGATGCCGGGTGTTACAGGTATGGAGGCTGCGAAAGAAATCCGCGGTTCGGATAATGATATTCCTATTATTTTCCTTACCTCCTCCCGTGAGTTTGCGGTGGAGAGCTACCGCGTAGGTGCCAAGGATTATATCATGAAGCCCGCTTGTAAGGATGAGATATTCCCTTCCATTAGCAAGCAGCTTACCAGGTTTACACAGGAGGATTCGTATCTGACTCTGAAGACCGGAAGCGGTATCGTAAGGCTTCCCTTTTCACAAATTGTATATGTGGAAGTTATAAACCGCTCAGTAAAGTTTGTCCTTGCAAACAATGAGGTGCGGGAAGCCTATGGCTACCTTGCCGATTACGAAAGTGACTTGCTGTCTGACCCGTATTTTTATAAGCCTCACCGTTCTTATGTGGTGAACCTGCGACAGGTGACCGAACTTAATAAGAATGGCTTTGCTACCATTATGGGCAAAACAGTGCCCGTAGCAAGGGATGCCTTTTCGAATGCGAAAGCTGCATATATGAAATATCTGCTGTCACCAAATGAACGGAGGGATCGCCTGTGATAGATACCATTATTATACTATTTCGCTCCGGCATTGTTTTGTTGTTCGGTGTAGCGGTGTTTCTTCTTTTTGCCGGAGTACAACGTACACGCGAAGGCAAACTGGCAGTCACTTTTTTTTATGTCTTTATACTTATAATTCAAATACTCTGCTGGCAGATGTTTGGGTTACAAATTACGATGAAACTATACCCTTTTATTACGCATTTGCCATCGATTGCATTCCTTGTCCTATATTTTAAGCGGTCGTGGCTAATTTCTGCCAGCAGTGTACTGACAACCTATCTTTGCTGCCAGATACCTAAATGGTTTGGCTCCATGATGGCAGCGATTACCGGCAGCCGTTATGCCGATCATATTGGTTACTTTGTTGCTATGATTGTTGTGTTATATTTTCTCAAAAAATACGTGGCCGGCTCAGTAATACAATTAATGGAACGTTCAACACGCTCCTGCCTGCTCTTTGGCGCGGTACCTCTTTTGTACTACCTGTTTGACTATGCTACTACCATCTACACGAATCTGCTATATTCCGGTGCCCGTGAAGCAGTACAATTTACCCCTTCTGTAATATGTACCTTTTACTTGATTTTTGTTCTTCTATATTTCAATGAATCTCAAAAGCAAGCCAAGGCCCAGCGGGAGAGGGACATTTTTGCTTCCCAATTCCAGCATGCCCGGGTGGAGCTTGCTGCAATGCGCCAGATGCAAAGCAACACAGTGATTTATCGCCACGATATGCGCCATCACCTGTCGCTGATTGGAGGCTTTGCAGCGGATGGTGATATTAAGAAAATCAAAGAGTATCTTACCAGTACAGAAGCTGCTATTGATGCACTGACCCCGATACGATATTGCGAAAATGAAACTGTTAATCTGATCTTATCCAGCTTTGAAAATAAGGCAAGATTGGCACAGATTACACTGCAGGCAGATGTCAAACTCCCTGCAGAACTTGATGTGAACGACACCGAACTTTGCGCCCTGCTGTCCAATGCACTGGAGAATGCCATTAACGCAGCTGTACAGGTGGAGGAAGAGAAACTTCGTAAAGTCTATATCCATGCTGTTGTCAACGGTGGCAAATTGGTAATTTCCACAGAAAATGCATATGAGGGAACGATTGATATGGAGGGCGACTTGCCCAAATCAAAGAATAAGGAAGCCGGACATGGCTTCGGAATTAAGAGTATGGTCGCCATTGTAGAACGCCATGGGGGATTATACTCCTTTGAAACAGAGGCAGGGGTATTCATCATGCAGCTTATGCTGCCCCTGGGTAAGAATACATGCCCTTTGACCACCCAATAATGACGCAAAAACGCCCTATAACCATGAGTTATAAGGCGTTTCTTTTTCAGGGGCAGTAGGATGTTGACGGTTAATTTACCACTATGATCTTATTGGTTTTGTTACCGAATTTCTCGTTAATGAACTTCTGAGCCTGCCCAACAGGGTATTGGATATTGTCTCTGCCGGAGACCGGACAGGAGCTCATCGTTAGCGTGCAAAACGTATTCTCATAAACTTTCGGTAGGTTTTTGTCGGGTATATGGCAGTTGAGCAGGGCACCGTAACAGCCGAAGAACAAATTATTGTGAATATTGAGATTTCTATTTGTATTGGGATAGTCCGACAATTGCAACCCGGATCCTGTCGGATCAGCTTGGGTACTCTGCGTATTGCCCCAATTAAAACCACTCATTGCAACAATATTATCTGATATATCGACATCATTCCAGAAGGGTTCTGCATTTTCATCCATATCAAAATGCACTAATAAAATACCATTGTAAGTCCGCTCTATCAGATTTTTGCTGACAATATTATTGTGCTGTGGCCCGTCACAATCATTCTCAAGTGTTACTCCTTCCTGAAATGTATCATGAATATAGTTTCCGGTAATTGCATTGTTCTTTCCTCGAAGTGATACAGCACCTCCTGCATTATTTACCATATCTTTGCCTGGTGCAAATAATTCATTCCCGTTATCCGAAAGCATCGCACCACCACACCATCCGATATCGCAGTTTTGGATTGTACTATCCGAGCTTCCGGGAATAATCCCTTGCATTCCGACGTAACGGATGCTGAGATTGTCTGCTGTGCAACCATCTTGTAGTGCCATTAAAGCGACACTTTCCCCCTTCGTCATACAACCGAATTCGATGGAATCAAATACTTCTCCGGGATTTCCTTCGTCACATCGGAAATAGAGCGGCCCCTCTGTGATTATATCAGGATACCAGATATATTCCACCTTATTTGTTTTTGGCAGACCACTGTCGACACAGGAAAAGAATGCATGATTACGGTCCAGCTGCTTCTTTATGTTAAATTCCGTACCGTCGGTGTTCATCCATCGTCCATAGCGCCAATGTGGAGCAACCTTATACGCCCAGCTTTCTCCTTCATTAAAATAGAGGTTGCCACAGTCATTCATATCCCGGTAAAACCTCCATATTTTTTCACCCTTGGTGCCCTCGTAATATAGTTTCCACTTGCTTTTGTCCGCACCGTCCTCAGGCGACAAAGTAAAGAGAGGCTTGTCACCCTCCCCGTAAGCAGAATAGATTATTCCCTTCTGGCAGAGAAAACTTGTGCCTCGCCATATGCCGCCCCGCTCGAAGAACACAGCGTCACCGGAGCTTAGGCTTTCGTTATTGACCTTATCTATTGTTGCCCACGCGGTAGCAGGTGTCTTTCCATCGTTTGTATCATTTCCACGATTAGAGACGTAATAGGCCGTACCGGTATAGGTGATATTCGTGGAGGTTTCAAGAATTTCATTACGTCGCGCATCGATTTGCTTAATATAAGTAAGACTCTTTTCACTGCACCACTTTGAATAATCCACCTTTGCAGCTACTTCCCAATCACTCTCATAAAGACGAAGTACCGTCTTGATAGCCGCCTCGCGCGTGAAGTCGTCACCAAAATGTATCAGACCATTTTTATCAAAGTCCAATAAAGGGGAACCATCAACAAAGGACGGTTGTCTGGTTGCAAAATAGCAAGCGGCTTGCATATAGTTATAGTCCATAAGTTTGTGTTCCATCGGGCTATACCATTTTTTGTCCCAACCGGGGAACAGGGGATAGTCCCACTTGACGCCGTCCCACCAGCCAACACTGTTATGCACGCCATCCTCCCCGAGGAATGGTTCCAGGTTCATGGCGTTACCGTTATGATAGACCATGTCCGTAATCTGAGCGGCATACAGAATAGCCAGCATACCGTCGTCCCGTTGCATTTTCTGATTAGATTTAAGCGCCAGCGCAGCAACCTTTTGCCATTTAGGAATAAGCTGCTTATCATAAAGAGATACGTAGTTAGTAAGCATCCTGCAAAACTCAGCGTAGGTGATAGGTTTATCAAAATCATTCTGTAACTCCTTGGGAACGAAGCCATAGTAGATGGCACGCTGCACTTCTTTGTCCATTGCTATAACCTTTACCGTCAGCAAAACCTTCTTATCGTATCCCTTGACAGTTCCTTTGTAAACAAAGGTTCCGGCATTTATCGTTGTAACAGTTTGGGGACTCCATTTGACTGAAACCTTTTGGGAAGTTTTATTACTCATAGTAGCGACAACCGTTTTCGGAGGAGTATATCGATTATTTTCAAATACCGTTACACCTAAATCTTTTATGGAAATAATCTTTACACTTGCGGCAAATGATGAATCGGATGCAATTGAAAATAAAAATAAAACAGTCATTATTAAGGATACAATTTTTTGATAACTTTTCATAATGCTTCTTCCCCCATACATGGCTTCACCTACTTGCAGAAAGATCTTAAGTTTTTATTTTATTCAAACCTTTTTCTATAACCACATTTTTTGCAGAGCTCCTCAACAACTTCTCTTCTTGAAAAACCATTTAAAATACTATAAGCTCTTTTACTTTTAATTATTTCCGAAAAATGAGATGTATTTATATTTCCTAAGGCAATAACTCCCTCCCCATCCAAACAGCAAGGTATCACTGTTCCATCAACCAGTATAGCGATCTGATTACGAAGTCCATAACAAAAGCCTTTCCCATCGTCTTCCTTCTCATTTAAATCGGGCCATTGAAATTGCCGAGCTTGATTCAGGTATACTCTGTCAGCTATTTTTATTCCTCTCTCCGGCAAGACTTTCTCAGCTATTCTATCCTTTAGATTGAACTCTTCCTCTATTGTAACCAGCATCCTATCGTTGATCTTTTTCTCTAAATTTGTGAGATTGTCTTCTTCATAATTCCAAAATCGTAAGGTTATGATCATCTCCGTCTTAAGCAAGGCTTCCTTTGTTAAAGACAATATATTATTCATATAATCGTCTTTGTTCTGTCTTCCTTCATTACCATCAAAACTATGGAGTGAGAAGTTTATCTGCCTCAGTGCAGGCTTTGATAAAAGCATATCCTTCACCTTATTAATCAGAGTTCCATTCGTCGTTAAATTAACTTTAAATCCTTTCTCATAGGATATATCTAAAAATTTATCTAGTTCCGGATGAAGAAGAGGTTCGCCTTTGACATGAAGATATATATGCTCTGTATGTGCTTTTATTTGATCCAATATTCTACTGAACATATCCGTACTCATAAATTCCGGACTTCTTCGCGTTTGCGGGCAAAAATCACAACAAAGATTGCATACATTTGTTATTTCAATATATATTTTTTTAAATCTTCTCACTCACTGTACTCCTTAACAAATCGCATAGACCGGAATCTTTTCACTTATCTGCAATTTTCTACTGGTGACTCTGCAGCAGTTTAAGAAGTTCCAAATCCAATGAATACTGTCCTTTGCTACCATAGGTGACAGGTTTTACTCCGTATCGACCCCAATTCTTTGCATCAATAATATTCTTCAATATAGTCGCATTCCAGGATATATTGTACTCATTCAGCGCACTTAAGATATCGCCGTAATACTGTAAGACATCCCTACTGCCGTAAGTATTGAATAGCTCAATTTCATTCGTTAATCCAGCCAATCCTAATTCACCGGTCAGCTTAGTCC
>JAEZJW010000226.1 GCA_023415595.1 Bacillota bacterium | reverse complement strand
GCATTTCTTTATTTGCCGGAATATGAGGAGGAAGCATATTGGAACAGAGGCCTTCCACCTCCTGATGAAGGAGCTGGATACGGATACCATTGATCTGGATGTATATTGCTGGAATGATCGTGGGAGGGGCTTTTGGAAGAGTCTTGGCTTTCAGGAAAGATGCATTGTTATGCGAAGAAAGTCGGAAACCTGATAGGCATTTTGTTATTGGTATTACAAATTACACAACTTGTGCGGATTCTACGGAATCCGCATTTTTTATTTCATACATGATTAAGAATACCCTGATGCTTTCATATTGTCACATTATAAAATAAATTATCATATTATGTAATAATTGACATAATAAATTGTAATTTCTCAGATGTTATTTTTACATCCAATTAGAATAGTGTTTAGTAGTCATAAGGAGGTGTAATATGGATAAGAAATTAAATAATATAGCTTTATGTTATCATGGTATGACTTCCAATAAAAGCGAAAAGTCAAGTTATACAACCTATATTGAGGACTTCAAGGAGCAGATACTTCATCTTGAAAACAGGGGGTATAAATTCGTAAAGCCTTACGACTTTTATAGGCGGTATAATACGCTGACGAAGCCCTCTACTCCGATTGCAACCATTATATTTGACGATGCTCTGGAATCAGTCAGTCTTGCAACTGTGTGGCTTGCTGATAAATCCATTCCCTTTGGGATAGCAGTGATCGGGCAAAGATTAGGTAAGCTCACTCCGGAGACAGGATATGCTGCATGGAGAGATATTAATACTGCCATAGAAAGCGGACTCTGTGAAATACTTCATCATACCTATAATTTACATCATTTCTGTTTGATAAAGGAAGGGAATAAAATACTGAATTCACCCATATTAGAAGGACCTTGCCAAGCAGATAATGGTGAATTCATCTATATCACAGCTAATGATACCCGTAGGTATTGGGATTTGGCACATAATAATCTGGCTTGGGGATTTCCGATACTTGGTACTGATATAAAAACCGGAGAGTTAATCAAAAGCACCGTTACCTTTGAAGCAAGCAGAGATCTTTCTGTCGATCGTATCAGAATGTTGGCGTGTTTGCATAACCCATATGGCAGTGGATATGCTGTGAAAACTAAAATCAGTATTAATAATACCGAAGTTGCAAATAGCGTAATTGAACCGGTTCAATATGAAATCAGAAGCCAATGGCCGGAACGTGAATTTATTACAATATCATTAAAAAAGAAATACGATATTAAAAAAGGAAATTCCTATAATATTGAGTTCGAAACTCAAAACACGGGGAATGCCGCTTTAATGATATATGCCATACCTGAATTTTCTGGAAAATATAAGTTGTCCTCATCCTGTACAGAGATGACCTTCCCCGAAAACATATCATGGCCTGCAAGAGCCGGAATCATATTAGCTGATGGCAATGGTAAAACCGTATCAACCAGCGAATTCTTAACCTATGTTAAAGATGATCTGGCTAAAAATAATCAAGTTATTAATAAATATCTCAATGCTTCCTGGAAAACCTGGTCTACCGGATATCAGGAATCCGATAAGCTAAGTACTGTAGTTTTAGGTGGAACATATTCCAGTGGAGAGCCTGCTGTAACGAAAATATTTATCCGTGCAAAAGAGGCATTTACAGCTGAGATATTGAAATTTAAGTATGCAGGCCGTTTAGGAAATCAGTATCCTTTGATAATAGATATTTTTATCAATGATGATAAGGTGGGCAGATTTGAAGCGAACTGGTGGGATTGGCATTGGCAGGAGGTGGAGATAAATTCTTACAATTTTATTGAAAATAAAGATTATGTTATCAAATTTGAAACCAGAAATGCCAGTCCCTTCGGCCAAGGCTTAGTAAGGGTCTATATGGATCAGCCAAAACCACCTCAGCCTACCTGGAACACGAAAATTAATCGGATCATTGTACCCTCTGAATCAGATTTAGCTCATGAGACCTTGTATGAGGTTACTAACCCTGAAGGATCTGATGTGTATCCAGATGGGGCAGTAGTCGGAATTGGTTCAAATTTCAAATGGATATTAAATAAACCCTACGATGGTCCGGGAAAAGTATTCCTGGAGATATTATCCTGCTCAGCGGGAAAAGTAAAAACCCCAAAACAGATATGTTACCCCTTTGGAGCTTATTATTCAACTACCATAACATCATTATTACTGCAGGAAAAAGAGGATATTCACCCTGAAATAAAAAGTATCCTAAACGGATTAGGTATTAATTCTGGGTTTGCAGTTTGGGATAATCCAGTTAGCAGCTTAAAAAATGTTAATTTGAAATACAGTGAATATATCATGCCTAGATATCTGGTTGAGGGAACAACGGAACTAACAAAGGTATTAAAGAACATTGATAGTTTTATCGGCTTCTTATAGTATTACTGCAATTATTGTACGGACACCTTAATTCAAGGTGTAAAGAATTCATAAGGCAGAATTCTTTGAATTCAAAAGCAGAATTCTAAGTATTCATATAGCAGTATTTTTGGGCAGAACGGAGGATATAGATGGCTTCAGAATTAAATAATATCCCACTATGTTATCACGGAATGACTTCAAATGAGAATGAAAAATCGAATTATATTACTTATATAGAGGATTTCAAAGGACAGATCAATCACCTGGAGGTATTAGGTTATAGCTTTGTAAAGCCTTCTGTTTTCAATACATGGTATAATAGCACAACACCACCTGCTTCACCAATTGCAACGGTAATCTTTGATGATGCCTTAGCATCGTTTGTCTTGGCTGCCCAGTGGTTGGAAAGCAAATCCATACCCTATGGAATAGCGGTGATAGGTCAAAGATTATGTAAACTTACACCTGAAGATGGGTATGCATCCTGGCAGAATCTTCAGTCAGCTGTTGAAAGCGGTTTTTGTGAAATACTCCATCACACTTACAATATGCATCACTTTTGCTTATTCAAGGAAGGTAATGAAATTATTAACTCACCCATCCTCGAAGGACCTTGCTATACAGATAACGGAAACTTCATCTATATCCCCGAGGGAGATACACGAAGGTATTGGGATATGTCGCATATCAATAATACTTCCTGGGGATTTCCGCTGTTAGGTACGGATCAGGGCACGAATCAAATGATTACAAGTACGGTAGGGTTTAAAGCTAATATTAGTATTCTTACTGATCGTATCAGGGTCTGGACTTGTCTGCATCACCCTTATGGCAGTGGATATAGTGTACAGGTCCAAATTAAGATCAATGGAAGTATCGTTGCCAACCACGTCGTAGAAACAGTGAATTATGAAACAAGAACCCAGTGGCCTGAACGGGAATTGGTAACGATACCATTTTCAAGCAGCTATCAAATCCAGCAAGGCAACACTTATACACTGGAGTTTATTACTCAAAGTACGGGGAATGCTTCGTTTTTAATCTATGCAATACCTGATTTTTCCGGAGACTTTACCTTATCCACTACCTGTACCGGAATGACATATCCTGAAAATATTCAATGGCCAGCAAGAGCATGTATCATTTTAGCAAATGACACTGGTACGACAGTATCCTTAAATGAGTATCACACATACGTTAATGATGATCTTAGTAAGAACAACCAGGTGATAAATAAATATCTCAATGCTTCCTGGAATGCCAGGACCACCGGATATGAAGTGTCCGATCATTTAAGTATAGTGGTTTTAGGTGGAACGTATTCCAATGGACAGAAGTGTAACACTATGATCAAATTCCATGCAGCGGAGACCTTTACGGGAGAGATTATCAGAATGAAATATGCTTCCTGTTTAGGCTCCAGATATCCATTGATTATAGATATATTTATCAATGAAGTGAAGGTCGGCAGGTTTGAATCCAACTGGTGGGAATGGCATTGGCAGGAGATTGCAATAGAGAATTACAACTTTGTTGCAGGAAATGATTATATCATCCGGTTTGAAACAAAGAATGTGAGTCCTTTCGGTCAAGGGTTGGTTCGATTATATATGGATCAGCCAGGTCCACCGCAACCGGTATGGAGCGAAGGAATGAATAGTTTCCTTACACCTCCGGCTTCAGAATTTATACAGGAAGTCCTTTATGAAGTAAATAATCCCGAAGGAACGGATCTGTATCCGGATAGCATAGTGATTGATAATAATACAAATTACCACTCTGTATTTAATATACCATACGATGGACCGGGGAAAGCCTTCTTGGAGATATTAGGCTGTTCTTCAGGATCAACAGCACTGCCAACTCAGATTTGTTATCCTTTTGGATCCTATTATTCGACAGTTTCTGGGCAGAAGGAGGATGTTCATAATGCCCTTAAAACTGTTCTAGATGGAATAGGAGTCAGCTCAGGATATGCTGTCTGGGATAATCCGGTTAGCAGCCTGCAAGGTGTAAACCTGCAGTACAGTGAATATGTCATACCAAGATATTTGATTGAAGGAATTACGAATCAAACTGAGGTATTACAGAATATAGATGTTTTTATAGGAAATGTTTAAGTCTTATTCCTGATAAGTAAATAGAAGGAGAGCTCCTGTATAATAGCTCTCATATGTAAGAAGCATCCTACACTTCCCCTAATAATGTATTCCGGGAATAAAGGGTGCCTCTTATATTTATTATATTTATTTTGCAGAAGCCCTATTTGTTTATTCATTTTCATCCAGTCTTTCAGGGCTGACCCACTTGCTGCTACTCTCCGAATCACCGAATAATCCTTTCACCGACATCAATACCGCCAGAGTGGGATTAATGATAAAGAATACTAAAGGGTACCAGCAAATGGCTGAGATACAATTTAGCAAATTCTTATTATAACGATAGCCAATGATAATACCTACCATTGTCTGCAACATAAACAGGAAGCTGGCAAAAGCACCATTCCAACCGGGAATGAGGGTAGATATCATCTTAGGGTTCAATAACAGTGAGAAGATAACAAATAATAAGATACCCAAAAAGAAGAAGGCCCAGATGCAGCTTAGCACAAGCTCAATATAAACAAACCAAAGTCGGTATAAATGCTTATCGGCGAATACACCCCTATGTTGCTTTAATAAATGCCAGCCACCCAGCACCCATCGTTTACGCTGCATTATATATTGCTTCAAGCTTTTTGGGACACTGATATAAGCGATTGCTTTTGGCTCGAACAATACACGGTTGGAAGTACGCTGAATACGCCAGGAGATATCAATATCTTCTGTTGCTGTATAATGAGAGAAGCCTCCTACCTTTCGTAAAACGTCGGTATGATACATTGTGGAACACCCCGAAACCGTGAATATACTTCCCCATAAGCTTTGAGACCTCTTGATCAGTCCGATGATGGATGCGAATTCAGCGGTCTGTAGTTTTTCCCAGAAGGTTTTACGATCCTTTGGAAATACATTGGCGGTTACCGCTCCAATATTGCGCTTTAGTATAAATGGGGAAGCAAGATGCTTCAGCGCATTTTTATTGAGAATTGTATCTGCGTCCAGCACTAAAACGAGAGGGGTAGTAACGATTGATAAAGCGGAGTTTAATGCCTTTGCTTTACCACGGGTATCATCTAGTACCAATAAGTGTAAATAAGGAATTTCTTCAACATATTCCCTTATAATCTCTGCAGTATGATCGGTGCTTGCATCATCAATAAATAGGACTCGATAGTTTAAATAATCCAGATTTTGCAGGTTTTCACATGTATTTCTGATGATCATATCCTCGTTATGGCAGGGAACCAGAATTGTTACCGGTGGCAAAAATTTATGATAGCTTTTTACTCGTTTCCCTTTGAACTCATTCAGGCACACATAATAAATTCCGCCAATCTGCCATATGATACATAAAGTAACCGGATAAATAAAAACAAACTGATAGATCAGCTTTACTAATGTAGAAGGTAAATTATCTGACATTACGATTAACTCCTTTTCTGGGATCCGCTGCAGCAACAAGTTCACCATAGAGGCCTTTCGATATAAGGTTATCAATCAGTTGTGAAGTAATAACAGTATTTTTATTACAAATCAGATTACCTTTATAATCGAAAATATCTTCTTGCAACGCTAGACCTAAAAGCAAAGAGTATTCTTTTTCTTCCCATTTTGCATTCGAGATATCTGTAATATGATTAAGTTGGGTTTTCTTATTATAATTTAATAAATCATTTTTTAGTTCTTTATTTTCTTCTTCTAAATTCCTGCAATAAACCATCAGTTCATTTAGTAACTCATCTACTTGCTGCTTGTTATAACCCAAGACAGATATTTGGAACTTCTTCTCTTCAATGCGATTTATATCAACCGTGACGCAACACTCCTTTATGTTATTTATTAAATTACCCTCAGTAAACAATGTATTAAGCTCGTTCTCAGTAATTTTACGCTCTAATTGTCCTATAGATGGATCCTGAAGCACTTGTCGTAATAAGCC
>JAEZJW010000126.1 GCA_023415595.1 Bacillota bacterium | reverse complement strand
TTGACCCCATATTGACAGAATTATTTTTGAATCATGTGGTGGGAAAAGAGAATTAACAGATATTTGTTAAGTTGTAAAATATTTCTTGACAAAGTGATTTGTCTATTGCTATAATGCGTTTAATATCTAAACCGTTGAACAAGAAAAGTACGAATAAAGCGATGTATACAGAGAGCCGCCACCGGTGTGAATGCGGTTACAGAGTTTATTCTGAATGGTCTTGTGAGGGAAGCCTGAAATCTTAGGAGAGTAGGAGCTTACGGGAACCTGTCCGTTATCAGAGGGGTGCATATGATGGTATGCATAAATGAGTGGCCGTATTCTATACGGCAATAAGGGTGGTACCGCAGAAGCTTGAAGCTTTTGTCCCTGCTAATTTTAGCAGGGGCAGGAGCTTTTTTTGTTACCCACTCTGTCAGGAATGACCACTACGAAAAAAGAAAGGAATTTTCACCCATCAGTGAAAAAGTAGGTAGGAATATGATTACACCCAGCTGTAACAAAATCGAGCAGTTAGCAGGAGACTATAGCATGATCCCGATCTGCAAGGAAATCTATGCGGATGTGATAACACCGATTATGCTGCTAAGGAAGCTCTCCCAGAGCAGTAAAAGCTTCTTCCTGCTGGAAAGTATTGAAGGAGGAGAAAAATGGGGCAGATATTCCTTTCTGGGCTATAACCCCATCGTAAGTATTACCTGTAAGAACGGTGACATCCGTATCCGTCAGGATGGAAAGGAAACGGTACAGACAGGGAAACCCTTAGAAGCCATCAGGGAGCTTCTAAAAGCTTATAAGGCACCAAAGCTGCCCGGCATGCCTCCTTTCACAGGAGGACTCGTCGGCTATTTTTCCTATGGAATGTTCCAATATGCAGAACCGGTGCTAAAGCTGGCAGACAGTGACTTCAATGATTTGGAGCTGTTACTGTTTGATAAGGTAATTGCTTATGATCATCTGAAACAGAAGATCAGTATCGTCGTTAATATGAAGACTGATAGAGTTATGGAGAACTACGATGCTGCCCTGGCAAGCATTGAGAACATCCTGCGTATTATTACGGAGCCGGTGAAGTCTGAAGCTATCCTGGATCCCTGCCAGCCGGAATTCACCTGTAATACAACAAAGGAGGAATACCTGGCAATGGTTGAGAAGGCGAAGGAATATATCGTGAACGGGGATATCTTCCAGGCAGTCATCTCCAGGAGATTTGAGACCGAATACCATAACAGCCTTCTGGGAGCCTATCGTGTAATGCGGACCACGAACCCTTCTCCTTATATGGTATTCTTCCAAAGTAAGGAACTGCAGCTGATCAGTACCTCACCGGAGACACTCGTACGATTAAAGGATGGAAATCTGACCACCTTCCCAATCGCGGGTTCCCGTCCCAGGGGCGAAGACAGGGAGGACGATGAAGCCTTGGGCAGGGAGCTTTTAGCAGACGAGAAGGAACTGTCAGAACATAATATGCTGGTGGATCTGGCCAGAAATGATCTGGGTAAGATATCGGAATTTAACTCCGTACGGGTAACAGATTATATGAGTGTCAAACGCTACTCAAAAATTATGCATATTACCTCCGAGGTAGAAGCGAACTTAAGACAGGATAAGGATGCCCTGGATGCTATTGAAGCGATCCTGCCGGCAGGTACCTTATCCGGCGCACCTAAGATCCGGGCGTGTGAGATCATCGAAGAGCTGGAGAAGGTACCCAGAGGTATCTATGGCGGAGCGATCGGATACATCGATTTCTCGGGGAATATGGACACCTGTATCGCCATCCGTATGGCAGTGAGAAAGAATAACAGGGTGTATGTACAGGCAGGTGGCGGTATCGTAGCAGACAGTAATCCGGAGAGGGAATATGAGGAATCCGGCAATAAGGCCTATGCCGTCCTGGAAGCAATAAAAAATGCAGGGGAGGTGGAGGAGCTATGATCCTGATCATCGATAATTATGACAGCTTTACCTATAATCTGGTTCAGCTGGCGGGAGGTTTTACTGAGGATATCCGTGTAATCAGAAATGATGAGTTAACAGTGGAAGAGGTTCGGAGCCTTAACCCCACCCATATCATCCTGTCTCCAGGGCCCGGATACCCGGGGGATGCGGGTATCTGCGAAAGTATCATCCTGGAATTGAAAGGAGCTTTTCCCATCCTGGGTGTATGCCTCGGACATCAGGCGATCTGTGAAGCTTTTGGAGCGAAGATCACCCTGGCGAAGAGGCTGATGCATGGTAAGAAGAGCAATATTCACATCGCCAATGGCAGCCGGATTTTTCAAGGCTTACCTCCGGTGATCGAAGCTGCCAGATATCATTCCCTGATTGCCTTAAGAAGTTCACTCCCTGATGATCTGTTGGTGATCGCTGAGGATGAGGATGGAGAGGTTATGGCTGTAAAACATAGATTATTTGAGATTTACGGACTGCAATTCCATCCGGAGTCCATATTGACTCCGAGGGGCAGCCAGATCATGAAGAATTTTCTGGAGATCAATTCTGGTACTGACACTCAAATTAGCGGTATACAGAATTCACAAAGCAGAATTCCCCTGCAGAAGGGAGGATTGATAGGATGATTCAACAGGCAATATATCAATTACTGAACAAGGAGGACCTCACCCTGCCCATGACGAAGTCCGTCATGGAGGAGATCATGGATGGCAATGCCACCAATGCACAGATCGCAGGCTTTATCACCTCCATGAGAATGAAGGGGGAAACCATAGATGAGATTACCGCCTGTGCCATGGTAATGCGGCGCTATGGAAGGAAGCTTGCCCATGAGGGAGATGTGCTTGACATCGTAGGAACAGGAGGGGATGAAGCGGGTACCTTTAATATCTCAACGGTTTCCTCCCTGGTTATCTCCGCTGCAGGCGTCCCTGTCGCGAAGCATGGGAACCGCAGTGTATCCAGCAAATGCGGAAGTGCGGATGTCCTGGAAGCCCTGGGGGTAAAGATTGATATTCCGGTGGAGAAGAGTGAAGCCATTCTTAAAGAAATCGGTCTATGCTTCCTGTTCGCACCCTATTATCATTCCTCCATGAAATATGCCGCCCCGGTCAGAAAAGAGCTGGGGGTCCGTACGATATTTAATATTCTGGGTCCACTGGCAAGTCCGGCGGAGGCTAATCTGCAGTTGCTCGGTGTCTATGATGAGAAGCTGGTAGAGCCCATGGCAAGAGTTTTGGCGAACCTGGGTGTGAAGCGGGCGATGGTCGTTCATGGTCACGACGGTCTGGATGAAGTATCCTTAAGCACCAGGTCGACAGTGTGTGAGGTAAACGACGGAAGGATTAACAGCTTCTTCCTGGATCCGAAGCAATTCGGGTTTGACTATTGTAACCGGGAGGAACTGACCGGTGGCAATCCGGAGGAGAACGCAGAGATTGCCAGAAGAATCTTAAACGGTGAGAAGGGTCCCAGAAGAGAAATCGTTCTTCTCAATTCAGCCGTTTGCTTATATATGGCCTATAACCAGATTACCTTAAGAGAATGCGTAAAACTGGCCTCGGAGATGATTGACAGCGGGAAAGCGATGGCACAGCTGGAGGCATTCATCCGGCTGTCGAACAGCTAGGATGTAGTTCATAAAGAAGTTTCATGACTAGTGAATGTATTGCCGATTCCCCTTAGCTGCTTCGAATAGCTTCAGGATAAGCCATCTAAAAAGTAACTGACAAGGGAATAGCGACGTACCTGTGAGAAAGGAAAATCATGGATAAAGAGCATAATAATATCCTGGACCGGATCGCAGCTGCCACGAAGGGAAGAGTGGAAAAGCGGAAGGAAGAGCTCCCGCTAGAACAGCTGAGGTCAGAATTATTTGAGGATGAACAGCTGAAGAGCTTTAGCGGAAGACCTGCCTATGTTTTTGAAACAGCACTCAGAAGAAAAGGGATTTCCTTCATCTGCGAGGTAAAGAAGGCCTCCCCCTCCAAGGGGATCATAGCCGGGAATTTCCCCTATCTTAACATCGCGAAGGAATATGAGCAGGCAGGTGCGGATGCTATCTCCGTACTAACAGAACCGGACTTCTTCCTCGGAAGGGACGAATATCTGTCCGAGATCAGCCGAGCCGTCAGTATACCGGTTCTCAGGAAGGATTTTATCATCGATGAGTATCAGCTCTATGAGGCGAAACGGATTGGCGCGGATGCAGTGTTATTGATCTGTTCCCTACTTACAGAGGAAAGGCTCAGACACTATCTGATGATAACGAAGCAGCTTGGATTATCAGCGCTGGTGGAGGCTCATACCGGGGATGAGGTCGGGATGGCACTGCAGGCAGGGGCAGAAATTATCGGTGTAAATAACCGTAACCTGAAGACCTTCGCGGTGGAGCTTATGACCAGTATCGAGCTTAGGAAGCAGGTACCTCAGAATGTCCTGTTTGTTGCAGAAAGCGGCATCCATACACCGGAGGAAATTAGATTACTGAAGGAGGCCGGTGCGGATGCGGTATTGATCGGGGAAGCGCTGATGAGAAGCAACGATAAGAAGCAGCTGCTATCGGAGCTAAGAGGCTGTGAGGTGATATGATATGGCACTAACAAGAATAAAGATATGCGGCTTAAAAACAATTGCTGATGTCCTGGCTGTGAACGAGGTGAAACCGGATTATGCAGGGTTTGTCTTCGCGCAAAGCACCCGTCAGATCAGCGAGGAGTTGGCTTCGGAGCTTAAGAAGGAGCTTGCACCCGGAATTGTACCGGTCGGGGTATTCGTAAATGAAGACAGGGAGAAGATCCTGCGGCTCTGTGAAAGGAAGGTCATTGAGATCATTCAGCTGCATGGGGAGGAAGACGAAGAATATATCGCTGCACTCAAAAGCAGGGTACAAAACCCGGTGATCAAGGCGGTCAGGGTGAGAAGCACGGAGGACATTCATCGTGCCGGAGCCATGGAAAGTGAATACCTGCTGCTGGATGCCTATCACGAGAGGGAATATGGGGGCAGCGGTGTGAAGTTCGACTGGTCCCTGATCCCTGCGATAGGGAAACCCTTCTTTCTGGCAGGTGGCATCAATTCCTCAAATGTTTTGGATGCCATCCGAAGGTATCAGCCCTATGGCATTGATGTAAGTACCGGGGTGGAGACCGAAGGCAGCAAGGATCCGGTTAAGCTTCGGCAGCTGATTCAGCTGATACGGGATACCGGAGCTAGATAAAGAATAAGTAAAATGTCAGATGGAAGTCTGCTAGAAGCTAAGAATGAGGTTGTGATAAATAAGCTTAGGATAAACATATTGCAACAGTAGCAGGATAGTAAACAGTATAGTAGGCAGGATAGAACCGAAGATTGCTGGTCGTATAAGTAAAGCTGAAGATGAATGAAGATAAAAAATAAGGAGTGTGATGAAGATGTCAAAGGGCAGGTTTGGAATACATGGAGGGCAGTATATTCCCGAAACGCTGATGAACGCGGTTATCGAACTGGAAGAAGCCTATCATTATTACAGTCAGGAGGAAGGCTTTCAGAGGGAACTGACGGACCTATTGAATAACTATGCAGGAAGACCTTCACTTCTGTACTATGCGGAGAAGATGACGAAGGAGCTTGGCGGTGCTAAGATCTACCTGAAGCGGGAGGACTTAAACCATACCGGCTCCCATAAAATCAATAATGTACTGGGTCAGGCATTGCTGGCGAAGAAGATGGGAAAAATCAGGCTGATTGCTGAGACCGGTGCCGGTCAGCACGGAGTTGCGACTGCAACTGCAGCAACCCTGATGGGGATGGAATGTGAGATCTTCATGGGGAAGGAGGATACAGAACGGCAGGCATTGAATGTATTCCGCATGGAGCTTTTAGGAGCAAAGGTCCACACCGTGACCTCAGGAACACAGACACTGAAGGATGCTGTCAATGAGGCCATGAGGGAATGGACGAAGCGTGTGGGGGATACCCATTATGTTTTTGGTTCCGTGATGGGACCACATCCCTTTCCAACTCTAGTCAGAGATTTTCAAAGTATTATCGGCAAGGAGGTAAAACAGCAGCTTCTGGGGAAGGAAGGAAGATTGCCTGACGCCATACTTGCCTGTGTGGGAGGTGGCAGCAATTCCATCGGTATCTTCCATGAATTTATCGAGAATCCGGAGGTAAGGCTGATTGGTTGTGAGGCTGCCGGACTCGGAGTGGAGACGGGAAGGACGGCGGCAACGATGTCAACAGGCACAATAGGGATCTTCCATGGGATGAAATCCTACTTCTGCCAGGATGAGTATGGTCAGATTGCACCGGTTTACTCTATCTCCGCAGGTCTGGATTATCCGGGAGTTGGTCCTGAGCATGCCTACTTAAAGGATAGTAACAGAGCGGAGTATGTCCCGGTAACAGATCAGGAGGCGGTGGAGGCCTTCGAATACTTATCCCGGACAGAGGGCATCATCCCGGCAGTGGAAAGTGCCCATGCGGTAGCCTATGCGAAAAAGCTGGCTCCGCAGATGGGGAAGGAACAGATCATTGTAGTAAATCTCTCAGGCAGAGGAGATAAGGATGTGGCTGCGATAGCCCGTTACAGGGGGGTGAATCTCTATGAATAGATTAGAACAGGTATTTCAGAAAGGGAAAGCATTTATCCCGTTTATTACAGCAGGTGATCCCAATCTTACGATTACGGAACAGCTGGTTTATCAGATGGCGGAGGCAGGCGTGGATCTGATTGAGTTAGGAATACCTTTTTCCGATCCCGTCGCTGAGGGACCGGCCATCCAGGCTGCGGATGTCCGCGCCCTGGAGGCAGGTACGACAACAGATCTTATCTTTGATATGGTGGAGAGAATCCGGAAGACCTGTCAGGTGCCCATCGCCTTCATGACCTATGTTAACCCAGTCTTTACTTATGGAACAAAACGGTTTATGGACCGCTGCAGGAAAGCAGGAGTGGATGCCGTAATCGTACCCGATGTACCCTTTGAAGAGAGGGAAGAGCTGCTTCCTTATTGCAAGCAGTATGGGGTAACACTAATCTCCATGATAGCACCTACCTCGAGGGAACGGATCAGTATGATTGCCAAGGAAGCGGAAGGCTTCCTCTACTGTGTATCCTCCCTGGGAGTAACGGGAACACGCAGGGAGCTGGGGACGGAGGCACAGGAGATGATCGGACAGGTGAAGGAAATTAAGGATATTCCCTGCGCGGTAGGCTTTGGAATTCAGGCTCCGGAGCAGGCTGCAAAAGTGGCAGAATATGCGGATGGTATTATCGTGGGAAGCGCAATCGTTAAGATTGTTGAGAAGTATGGAACGGATTGTGTTCCTATGGTTGAGGAATATGTAAAGAACATGAAAGCTGCGATAGAAAGTGTTAAAAAGAGCATATAGGAGGTATATATGATTAAAAATGTTCTTCAAAAGCTTACTGCAAGAGAAAATCTTACTGCAGAAGAGGCATATAGTTTGATTGTTGCCATTAAGAATGATGAATTAAATGATGTTCAGATAGCCGGTTTCCAGGTCGCATTGTTAATGAAGGGACCGACACTGATCGAAATAACCGCGATAGCACAGGCAATGAGAGATCATTGTATACATATCAGCCCTAAGGTTGAGGGCGAGCTGATGGATACCTGCGGTACCGGTGGCGGCTTAAGCACCTTTAATATCTCAACAGCGGTGGCCTTCGTAGCTGCAGCAGGGGGAATCCCTGTTGCTAAGCATGGCAGCAGATCAATCTCCAGTCTGTCCGGCAGTGCCGATGTACTGGAAGCTCTAGGAGTACAGATCAACCAGACGCCGCAAAGTGTGGAGAAGCTGATTGAGGAAGTAGGAATGGCTTTCCTCTATGCACCTTTATTCCATCCTGTTATGGGCAAGGTTCTTCCGCCTGAGAAGGACCTCGGAATTAAGACGATATTCTATACCATCATCGGACCCTTGATCAATCCCTCGCAGGCTTCCATGCATGTCATGGGGGTATACCGTCCTGAGCTTTTGGATACGGTATCCCATGTAGCTGCTTCCCTTGGTTATACCAGAGCGTTATTTGTCCATGGAATGGATGGAATCGATGAGATATCCCTCCTGGGAAAGACCAGGGTTAATGAGCTGAATAAGGGAATCATCACTACCTATGAGATTGAACCGGAGGATTTCGGTATCAGCCGCTGCCGTCTCTCCGATATTGCAACCGGAACCCCTGAGGCCAATGCAGTAATGATAAAGGATGTGTTCTCCGGTAAGGATAAGGGACCCAGAAGGCAGGCAGTTCTTCTAAATGCTGCGGGTGCCTTGATGATCGGCGGAAAAGCAGATACCATGAGGGCTGGTATCAAACTTGCGTCAGAGATTCTTGACAGCGGTGCCGCTCAGAATAAACTGAACCAGTTCATAGAGGCTTCCCATGCTTTTAAGTAGGGGTTCTTGTACCCAGGCCCTTTGGAAGAGATATCAGGAAGGTTATCTGCCGGTCATTCCAGATATTAAGCTACGATCTCCCGGTGAGGGTGAACTAATGCAGGGAAGGGACCCTGCTGAATATGCCAGAGCCCTGGAGGCAGCCGGAGCACCGGTCATCTCGGTGGTTACAGAGGAAGAGCATTATGGAGGGTCAGTGAAGCTTCTGGAGGAGATTCTCCGGGTAGTATCTGTACCTGTGCTGCGAAAGGACTTTATCCGGACCGAGGAGCAGCTGGAAGAGACTGCAAGACTAGGAGTATCAGCTGTTTTATTGATTGCCTCCGTACTAGGGGAAGAACAGCTGGAGCTTCTATTTGAAAAAGCAGTTTCCTATGGTATAGAACCACTGGTCGAGATCCATAATCAGACTGAGCTTGAGATTGCTGTAAAGCTGCCGGTTACGTTTCTTGGAATCAATAACCGAAATATTCTTACCTGGGAAACGGATAACGGCAATGTGGGAACAACGGAAGCTTTAGCAAAGCTGACTAAGAAGAACACCAACGATCGTAAGGTTTTCCTGCTAAGTGAAAGCTCCATCTCATCACCGGAGGAGATCAGTCGAGCTGCTAAGGCCGGCGCTCATGGGGTACTAGTAGGAACGGCTTTTCTGAAAGCAGAGGACCCGGTTGCCAAATACCTGGAATACAGAAAAAATTTTTATTTTCCCTATTGACATTTACGTTACGTAAAGGTTTATCATTCTTTTTGTAAGGAGCAGATGTGATCGGAAAGACAATCACAGCGCAGGGAAACGCTTCACAAGGCGAAGGCTTGAATTCGCTAGACCAGGAAGCGTTGATACCACATGCCGAGAGCGGCATCATGGAGGTGACAGTATGGAATATACAGTGCAGAAGCTTGGAAGCATCGCAGGGGTCAGTACCAGAACACTGAGATATTATGATGAGGTTGGAATCCTTAAGCCGGCTAGGATCAATTCATCAGGTTATCGGATCTATGGACAGGAAGAAGTAGACCGTCTGCAGCAGATCATGTTTTATCGGGAGCTCGGAGTTGGTATCGAGGATATTAAGGATATCATTACTTCAGCAAGCTTTGATAAGGCAGCGGCACTGCAAAGCCACCGGGAGAAGCTCCTTGCAAAAAGGCAACAGCTAGACCAATTGATTGATAACGTGGAGAAGACGATTGCGTTATCCGAAGGGAGAATAAAAATGAGTGATAAAGAAAAATTTGAAGGCTTCAAAAAGAACCTGATTGATGAAAACGAGAAGAAATACGGTAAGGAAATCCGTGAAAAATATGGTGATGATACCGTGAATGCCTCTAATGCCAAGATGATGAATATGACAAAGGAGCAGTATGAGGAATTCGAGAAGCTGAGCAAGGAAGTACTGGATACCCTCTATGCAGCTTACAAAACAGGAGATCCTGCGGGTGAATTAGGACAGAAGACTGCTGATCTGCATCGCCAGTGGTTATCCTATACCTGGGGCAGCTATAATAAGGAAGCTCATGCCGGTCTGGCAAATATGTATGTGGACGATGAGCGTTTCACCGCTTTCTATGATAAGGAGCAGCCCGGGGCAGCAGCATTTTTAAGGGATGCTATCCTGATCTACACAGGGATGAACAAATAAGACAGATCAATTATTATCACAATCTTATGGTTTAAGCAGCAGATAGGCAACTTAATGCCAAAAGGTCTGAGAACAATAAGTATAATCGTACATCAGGAGCTTTGCAGAGAAAAATCTCTGCAAAGCTCCTTTCTCACGGAAGAGGGATTCTTAGCTAAATTTTAAAAGTTGATTAATCAGCGGATTTGTATTATAATAATTTTGATATTTTTTACAAATCACTGATTAAATTGATAAAAATCTAAATTTAAAGCAGGGATCCAATATGAAGAACAACAAGAAGAGGCTAATCAACAAAAAAGCCAGGGAAAAAAAGAACAGCCGATGCAAGAATGTCTATATCGTATTGACTCAGACTCAGACCTATCCAGCCAGAGCAATCCATTTTTATACGAATGAGCCTTATGCACATGCATCGATTGCTTTTGATGAGGACTTGGAAGAGATGTACAGCTTCGCGCGACGCGGAATATGGAATCCATTTAATGCAGGTTTTATTGAAGAAGATATCAATGATGGTATTTTCGGTAAGTACAGATCCACCACCTGTAGCATCTATCGGTTGCGGATTACCGAGAAGCAATACATAAGGCTAAGGGAAGAAATTGAGATATTTAAGCAGAACAGGGACGATTATTCCTATAATTTCCTTGGACTGATTGCTGCCGCACTAAATATACCGGTAAAGGCAAAGCAACGGTATTTCTGCTCCCAGTTTGTGGCGTATGTACTGGAGCAGAGCGGAATTAAGATTTTTAATAAGAATTATGCTCTGGTGAAACCCAGGGATATTCGATTAAATCCCAGATTAAAAGCAATATATCGAGGGAAACTGGCCGAATATCGGATGGCTAAGGAGAAAAATCTTGTCGTGGAATAAAGGATGATTGAAAGGGTTGTTTCATTTTATATGAAATGATCCTTTTTTGATGAGTATGAGATTTCCTGCCTCTTGTAAACATTTGCTGCTTCTGTTAAAATTAGTAATAATATAAACGTTAGATAACATTGTATAAACTATTATACTTAAGAAAATATCATGCTTCTATGAAGCATAGATCGGAGAACCTATGAGAATCACAGTAATAAACGGCGGAATGCGTCATGGCAGTACCTGGCATTGTAAAGAGCTGTTCCTTCAGGAGCTTTCCAACTATGGGGAGATTGAGACGGTGGAAATCAACTTACCCAAGGATATGCCAAATCAATGCTGCGGATGCTTTACCTGCTTCCTGAAGGGGGAGGCCAACTGTCCCCATGCAGAGAAGATGGAACCGATCCTGAAAGCCATAAAAGATGCGGAGTTGATTATCATGACCTCCCCGGTATATGGGCTTGATGTGTCGGGAAGTCTGAAGGTTCTTCTGGATCATTTATGCTTTCTGTGGATTACCCACAGACCGGAGCCGTCCATGTTTCATAAGATCGGGCTCACGGTTACGACAACCGCAGGAGCAGGAATTGCCCATACGACGAAAACCATGAGGAACAGTATGTCTTTCTGGGGTATGAAGAAGATATTTTCCATTAAGAGAAGAGTAGCTGCCATGAAATGGGAGGATATCACGGAGAAAAGAAAGAAAGGAATACAGAAGGATATCAGAAGGAAGGCCGGAAGAATCTTCAAAGCCTTGAAAAATGAAAAGAAACGGCGATACCCTTTCAATAGAAAGTTTTTGTTCGGTATGATGAGAGGTATGATGAAGAAGAACACCTGGAATCCACATGACCGGAAGCATTGGGAGGACCAGGGATGGCTTGGAAAGGCAAGGCCGTTTTAAAGCTGTTCTGAAATGATGCGAACATCATTCAGACAGCATCCCGGTGATGACCTTAACCGTTTCTTCCATAAGAATATCATAATTAAGATAGGCTTCCTGCTTATTGTATACTGACTCATGGATCACGCTAATCGCAAGGTTTATGATCAGATGCATTTTTTCTTTGCCATGGGTCGGATGGATACCTAAATGATCCATCAGATCCAGGAGGCTATTAGCCATGTCCTCCATGAATTTGTCGTAGAGACGCCTGACATCCTCATCCGTATGAGCCAGAGATTCCATTTCCTCATGGACGGACTTCGTCATTGTATGGGTCTGCATCATCATCTGAAGCAGCTGTTTTACGACCGCTGATATATTTACTGGCTGATGGATCGTCGTGACCAGCTCAAACATCGGTGATACGATTTTCCGAATATAATCATCGATGATCACTAAGAAGATTTCCTTCTTATCTTTAAAATAACTGTATACGATACCGGTGGAAACTCCGGCCTGCTTCGCAATCTCAGCCGTATTCGTATTATAATAACCTTTTTCACAGAATAATTGATAACCTGCTTCAATTATTCTGTTTCTTTTTTCTATAGAACGCTGCTGTTTCGGTTCTCGTGTCTTCTGATTTCCCATCCCTATAATCCTCCAGAATGAATTATGCTGTTTTAGGTTCAAGTTTAGTTATAGAACAGAGGTAAATGATAATCCGTATCAAAATCACTCTATATAGATTATAAGTTCCCTGATTTGTTTCGTCAATATCAAGATGTGAAATCTATTTCATATTCGCAAAAAAAAATAAATAAAACATGAAAAAGTTTCATATTCATATTGACATTCATATACTATTATTATATACTCAGTAAAACATGAAATATAATTCATGTTTGTATATAATTTCATTTTAATATCTTATTATAGGAAAGAGAATAAAACAGTATTCATTCAGGAGGGGATAGAATGAGCATGATTGAATTAAGAAATGTTACAAAGGAATATGATTTGGGGGAAAAGAAGCATTTAGCAGCCGATAACATCAATTTTACAATTGAGGAGGGAGAATTCGTAGTCATCTTAGGGCCCAGCGGTGCCGGTAAATCCACAGTGCTGAACCTGCTCGGAGGAATGGATTACGCTTCCTCGGGAGAAATCCTGGTGAAGGGCAGAGACATCGCAAAGTATGATGATGATAAGCTGACACAGTACCGTGCAACAGAGGTGGGTTTTATCTTTCAATTTTATAACCTGATCCCTACTCTGACCGCAATGGAAAATGTGGCTTTAACCAGAAATATCGTAAAGAATGCTCTGGAGCCGGCATCAGTACTTGAAGCGGTCGGGCTCCGCGAACATCTGGATAAATTTCCTTCCCAGCTATCCGGTGGGGAACAGCAGAGAGTCTCCATCGCCAGAGCGGTCTGCAAGAACCCCGCTATGCTGCTTTGTGATGAGCCGACCGGTGCGCTGGATTCAGAAACCGGAGTAGTGATATTAGAGCTACTGCAGAAAATGAGCAGGGAAGAGCATAAAACAGTTATCATCGTATCCCATAATGCCAGCCTTGCTCAGGCGGCGGATAAGGTGATCAGGATTAAAAACGGGAGGATCACGGAGATTACAATCAATGAAGAACCTCTTAATGTAAGTGAGGTGAGCTGGTGATGTTGAGAAAGAAAATGCTCAGAGACATGAAGCTTCATAAGACTCAATTCATTTCCATCTTTTTGATGTCCCTGCTCAGTGTCTTCATCTATTCGGGTATCAGCAGTGAGCGGAATGGTATGAAGAATAAGGCTGAGGCTTACTACAGGAAGACGAATCTGGCTGATATCTGGCTCTATGGGAAGGGCTTTAACGAGGAAGCTCTGAAGGCTGTGAAGTCAGTGGACGGGGTTACCGGGGCAGAGAGAAGACTGACTTTGGATGCCATAGCGGATTATGATAACCGTCCCGTGCTGACACTTAGTATTACAGAAGAGGGGAATATCTCATCCTGTTATCTGATGGAGGGGGAAGCGTTCTCGGCTGACCCGGACGGAATCTGGCTGGACTATCATTTTGCTGATACTAAGGATTTGGAAGTAGGGGATACCCTGAGTTTTACTGTGAATGGTCTTGACTTTTATAAGACAATCAGAGGATTGGTGTTGTACCCGGAATATGTCTATGCCCCGCCCGAGGATGAAGTCGTTCCTAATCACAATAAATATGGCTTCGCTTATCTGTCCGCCAGGGCATGGCCGGAAGGAGTACCCCTGGTCTATACGGATCTTCTTCTCACCACGGACCGAAAGGTGGATGCTGACTTTGAAGCAAAGATTGATGAGGCTCTGGGTGGGAAATACAGTGTATTCCTGACCAGAGAGCAGAACGCCAGTTATATGCAGTTTAATACTGAGATAGAAGAACACAAAGCAATGGGAAGTATCTTTCCGGTTGCCTTCCTGGCAGTTGCTATGTTAACCATTATGACAACGATGATCCGGCTGGTGAATAACCAGAGAACACAGATCGGAGTTCTGAAGGCGTTGGGTTTTAGCAGAAGGAAAATATTATTCCACTATGTCTCCTTCGGTTTATGGCTGAGCCTGGTCGGTTCCTTCCTCGGTGCGGTGATCGGGCCTGTGACACTGCCTTATCTGTTCTATGGACCGATGAAGATGATGTTCAACCTTCCGGAATGGGGGCCTGAAATAACCATATCTACAGTATGGATGGCTCTGTCAACAGTGGCCGGCTGTACTCTGGTTGCATTTCTAGCCTGCCATAACAACCTGAAGGATACTCCTTCACAGTCACTGAGGCCCAAACCTCCAAGAAAAGTCAGACATTCCAGGTTTGAAAAGTCAGCCTTATGGAAAAGACTGGGTTTTAATACTCAGTGGAATATCAGAGATTCTCTCCGTAGTAAAATCCGCTCCCTGATGGCAATCGTAGGTGTCTTAGGCTGTACCGCATTGCTGCTCTGTGCGTTCGGAATGAAGGATAGCATGGAGGAATTCACGGAATGGAATTTTAAAGATATCAGCCGTTACGAGACGGAGATTGCTTTATCCGAAACAATGACAGAGGAGCAATTGAAGACTCTAAGAGAGGCTTATCATGCTGAGGCTATATCGGAAGCGGTCATAGAAGTGAAAGCAAATGGAGTGAAGAAGACGGGAGAGCTTATGGTTATGGATCAGGTTACATTGATTCAGAACTTTGATGCTAATCGTAATCCGGTCTCCTTGCCTGAGCATGGAATCACCATCAGCAAGCTCTTAGCGGAGCAATTGAAGGTGGAAGCAGGAGATATGATTAACTGGCACATCTACGGGGAGGAAGGGTGGCATTCCTCCCAGGTAGAAGGGATATTAAGAAAACCAGTATCCCAGGGACTTACGTTGACCAAAGAAACCTTCGAAGAATACGGATACACCTTCCGTCCTACCTCCCTGCTTACTCTTGATCTCGTTCCATCAGAACTGAAGGAAGAGGTCACCGGAGTAACTAATGTATGGTCTAAGGTAAAATTACAGGAAGACTTTCAATCCATGATTGAGGCCATGAATATCCTGATCTATGTGCTGATGCTGGCGGCAGTGGTTCTGGCCGTAGTGGTCCTTTATAACCTGGGGGTTCTGTCCTTCCTGGAGAAGCAACGGGAGCTTTCGACACTGAAGGTAATCGGATTCAATACCGGAAGAATACGGTCACTATTACTGACCCAAAATATCTGGATGACTGCTCTTGGTTCCCTTCTGGGAATCCCGGTCGGATTATGGATTCTGCGATATATCTTTCAGTACATGGGGGATTCCTTTGACTTTATCACGATCGTTTATGCGACGTCCTACCTTTATAGTATCTTGGGAACCTTCCTGGTTTCGATTCTGGTAAACCGGCTATTCTCCCGCAGGGTAAAAAGTCTGGATATGGTCAGCTCACTAAAGGGTGTGGAGTAGAGTACAAGGCGTAGTCTCCGATGAGGAAACTACGCCTATATGCTTTCATTTTATTAACTGCTTTTCTGAAACAAAGCACTCTGAATTACTCTGATACGACTCAGAAGAATTGTCGGTTTACCAGCTTCGGTTGTAATTTAGGGATTCAACTCAGGATCCTTTGCGTTTTTCGCCTGCTCGAACTTATGCTTTCCGATATGGCAATAACCGGCAGGGTTCTTTTCCAGGTATTTCTGATGATATTCCTCAGCCAGATAGTAGTTGCGTAAGGGAAGTACCTCAATCGCGATTGGCTTCTCATATTTCGTCTGAAGCGCTGCGATTGAATCTCTTATCACTGTTTCATCCTGCTCGTCTACATAGTAGATACCGGTGCGGTACTGCGTACCGACATCCTCCCCCTGCTTATTAACTGAAGTAGGGTTAATCACGTCATAGTATAGGGACAGAACAAATTCCAATCGGATTACCTTAGGGTCATAGTAAACCCGGACCGTCTCCGCATGTCCGGTATTATTATGGCATACCTCCTTGTAGGTCGGATTCTCTGTATTTCCATTGGCATAGCCTACATCCGTCTGTACGATTCCCGGTATTTCGGACAGATACTTCTCCGTACCCCAGAAGCATCCTCCGGCTAGATAGATTTCCTTTAAGCTACTTGTTAGTTTCATATGATCTCCCTTCGAATACTGTCTTCTATATTCCTTTCCTATACGATTTAAGCAAAGCATAAAACATGCAAAGAGTGGTCTGAATGAAACATGTCAGGGCCTTTTACATGTACCCAAACTCTTTGATAGTTAGATTTTACATGTTGTTACTTTAAATATCAATATGCTAACTAAGTAAAATGGTATGATTTCTATCATAAATAAGATTGACAGTGGTTTAATGTAGGTTTATAATGACCATATAATATAAAACAGTCAAATAGTACACAAAGAGGTGATACCATGCCAAAGAAATTTACGGATACAGAAAAGGATTATATCAAGAAGCGCCTGAAGGAGGAAGCTCTTAAGTGTCTGTCCACCTATGGGGTGAAGAAAACCACAGTGGATGAGCTGGTTAAGCGGGTGAATATCCCGAAGGGGACGTTCTATCTATTCTATGAATCTAAGGAGCTTGCATTGTTCGATGCAATCAATGATCTACATGAAGAGATCCATAAGAAGCTTCCGGAACAGCTTCAGAAGTTTTCAGAGGGTATTACAGTGGAAGGCCTGACTGATTTCCTTTTACGGCTGTATAAGGATGTGGATCAGACGGGAATTATGCCGCTGATTGCAAATGGTGAGCTGGATTACCTGATCCGAAGACTTCCTGAGGAAAAGGTGAAAGAACATCTGATCTATGATGATTCCACAGTGGAGCAGCTATTCACCTTCCTGTGTCCGGGAAAGAAGGATATTCAGGTGTTCAGTGGTGCATTCCGCGCGGTATTCTTAAGTATGCTTTATCAGCGGGAGGTCGGGGAGCAGATCTATGATGAGGTGATAAGATTGTTGATCAGAGGAATAGTAATTCAGATACTGGAAGGAGAGTAAGCCGCACTTAGGCGGTGGAGGTAGAATAACTATGATTAAGGTTAAGGATTTAGCATTCAGCTACACGGATAAACCGTTCCTGGAGAACATTAGCTTTGAGGTGGGAAAGGGAGAAATCTTCGGATTTCTCGGGCCTTCCGGGGCAGGGAAGAGTACCCTGCAGAAGATACTGACCGGACTGATTACGAATTACTCCGGCAATGCAATTGTTAATAATACCGAAACTAAACATCATGATAATCGTTTCTATGAGAAGATCGGGGTAGACTTTGAATTTCCCAGCCTGTATGAGAAGCTGACAGCCAGACAGAACCTTGGCTTCTTCGGATCCCTGTATTCACGTAAGTTAAGGGATGCTGAGGAGCTGTTTCAGAAGGTTGGCCTTACTTATGACATGGATAAGAAGGTCAGTGACTACTCGAAGGGCATGAAGTCCAGGCTGAACTTCATTAAGGCATTACTTCATGATCCGGAGATTCTGTTCTTAGATGAACCCACCAGTGGATTGGATCCCTCCAATGCCAGGGATATGAAGGATATCATTCTGGAGGAGAAGCGTCGTGGGAAGACGATTATCCTGACCACGCATAACATGAATGATGCAGCAGAGCTCTGTGACCGTGTTGCGTTCATCGTCGAGGGTAAGGTGAAGGCTCTGGATACGCCTCATCATCTGGTGATGTCGAAGGGTGCTACGAAGCTGGTCTATAGCTATCTGGATAACAAAGAAGTCACCAAAGAATGTGTACTTAGCAAAACCGCTGAGGACAATATGCTTCAGGAGCTGATTAAGAATAATAAACTTCTGTCAATACACAGCAGTGAGCCTACACTGAATGATATCTTTATCGAGGTAACGGGGAGAGGGTTGCAATGAGCAGACTAAAAAAATTAATCAATGGAGATATCAGGTTTCAGATGAAATACGGCTTTTACCTGGTGTATGTGATTTTCACAGTATTTTATATCTGTATTCTGTTTGCGTTTCCCGAAAATATCCGTGGAAGAGTTGCCAGCCTACTGATCTATACCGATCCTGCAGCCATGGGATTATTCTTTATGGGGGCTATCGTACTATTTGAGAAGAGTCAGCGGGTCCTGAACTCGATCGCTGTGTCTCCGGTTACTGTGAAGGAATATATCCTTTCAAAGCTTTTATCCCTTAGTTTGATTGGAACTCTGGTCGGGGTAGTGATCGCAGCTGCCTCCGGAAATAGGAACATTCCCTCGGTGATTCTTGGAACACTGTTGGGATCTGTGATGTTCTCCCTATTTGGGCTGATCGCGGCAGCCTTAGTCAATACCCTGAACCAGTTCATGGTGGTTACGATACCCTTTGAAATCTTTTGCATGTTACCTCCGATTATCTATCTGTTCGGATACCGGGAGCGGTTTATGCTGCTTCATCCGGGCTGCATCATCATTCTTCTGCTCGAAGGTAAGGAGCTTCCCGACCCTCTGCAGCTGGTGTATGTATGCCTGTGGATCGCAATGATTTACTATATTACTTACCGGATAGTCCGGAGGATGTTCTCCAGTGTGGGAGGTGTCAGGTTATGAATACAATCCGAAAGGCTTATTTCAGCGCATTCCGGCAATTTCTTGTGCAGATTTATAAGGATGCAATGCTGATCATGATCATGATTGCGCCCATTCTCTGCGGGTTGGCCTTTAAATTTGGCATTCCTTTCGCTCAGGAACTGATTGATAAATATCTGGGTATCAAGGAAATCTTCGTACCCTATTACTTGCTGCTGGATCTGTTTTTAGGGTGCATCACTCCATTGCTCTATTGCTTTGCTGCGGCTTATGTCATCCTGGGGGAAATTGATGAGGGAATATCGGGATATCTGGCTGTTACTCCTCTTGGGAAGCGCGGCTATCTGATCTCGCGTCTGGGATTTCCGGCAGTGATTTCCTTTGCTGTATCCATCCTTATGTTAACCATATTCCATATGACGGATCTGTCAATCGCACTCATACTAGGAATAGCTCTGATCTCTTCCCTGTTAGGGATTCTGGAAGCCTTACTGGTGGTATCCATCTCAGGGAACAGGGTAGAAGGGATGGCAGTATCAAAGCTATCCGGACTGTTCTTTCTTGGCCTTCCGATCCCGTTCTTCGTCAAGGGCGGGGTAAAATACCTGTTAAGCTTCCTTCCGTCCCTATGGACAGCGGAATATGCGATGAAGCAGCAAATCGGATCTCTATTGATCGGTATAGCGATATCCATTCTTTGGATCGCAGTATTATACAGAAGGTTTTATTATAAGCTGAAGCGCTGATGTTAAATTTATGTTAACTGCTTGATCCACATTGCTATTTCACAGCTGGGATGGGAAGGACGGCGCGGAACACTCCGGGAGCTTTATCTATTATTTTACAACTGGCACTATCTCTGATTATAAGGTTAATGATTAGGAGATAATCTAAGAATGGAATAAAAAAGTGGACTGATTGATGTTAGTAACATAAGTCAGTCCACTTTTTTGATTCATCTTGTTAATCTATTTTATATAAACAAATCTATTCCTCATTCCTTCTCATAAATATTTTTATAATCTCATTTACAATCAGAGGTATCAGAGCGAACACAAATACCAGACCCCAATCGAACAGGCTTAGGTTGTGTACCTGGAAGGCATCTGCCAGGAAGGGAACGGAGATGACAACCAGCTGGAGCAGTAAGCCTACGATGATGGAACCAAACAGGTATTTATTCTTAAATAAACCTACCTGAAGGATGGATTTGGTCGTATGGCGCATCGATAAGGAATAGAACAGCTGGGAAGCCGCTAATACGACGAAGGCCATGGTTCTGGCATAAGTGAGAGCTGCCTCAAAAGCAGGATCCTCTGCCGTATTTCCGATACTGCCTAAGGTATAGCCATGCTCTGACAAGCCGAAATAGAAGGCCAGCAGAGTCAGGATACCGATCAGAACACCGCCCAATACTGCTCTGGCTCCGGCACCTCTGGCAAAGAAGCTTTCCTTCGGATTACGAGGCTTATACTTCATTACGTCACGGTCACCGGGATCCACACCGAGCGAAATTGCGGGTAGTGAGTCGGTAATCAGGTTGATCCAAAGCAGCTGTGTGGCTAACAGAGGAACAGGCCAGTTAAACAGGATGGAGAGGAAGATCGTGATTACCTCACCCAGGTTACAGGAGAGAAGGAAGATCACAGCCTTCTTGATATTATTATAGATATTCCGGCCTTCCTCAATCGCATTCACGATGGTAGTAAAATTATCATCGCTCAGGATCATATCGCTGGCACCCTTCGCCACATCCGTTCCGGTAATACCCATCGCAACACCGATATCTGCGAATTTCAGGGAAGGAGCATCATTTACACCGTCACCTGTCATCGATACGATATTGCCTTTTGCTTTAAAGGCACGGACAATTTTTACCTTATGCTCGGGGGATACTCTGGCGAATACCCGGTATTTATCGATATTAGCTGCAAATTGTTCCTCCGGAAGCTCATCGATCTCGGCACCGGTAATACTCTGTCCTATGGATTCGGCAATACCCAGCTCCTTGGCGATCGCTACCGCGGTATTCTTATGATCACCGGTGATCATGACCGGTGTAATTCCGGCAGCCTTCGCTTCCGTTATGGAATCCTTTACCTCCAGTCTGGGAGGATCAATCATGCCAACAAGTCCGATAATGGTAAGGTCCTTCTCCATAGCCTCCGGTGCAAGAACCTGATCTGTATCCTTATAGGCTGCGCCGAGAACGCGGAGGGCACTGTCGGACATCTCCTCAGTCTTTTTCAGGTAATCCTCCTTCAATTCGTTGGTTAGGGGAACCACCTTTCCTCCCACCAGTGCATGAGTGGATATCTTCAGTAGGTTGTCGATTGCACCCTTGGTATGGACACGATAAGAATTCCCTTCCGCATTTAAAGTGGACATCAGCTTTCGGTCAGAATCAAACGGGAATTCCGATACTCGCTTATGATTTTTGTTCAGTTCTGATTTCTTCAGGTTATATTTATCCCCGAGAATAATCAGGGCTACCTCAGTCGGATCTCCGGTTCCCTGGCCGTTCTCATAGGTTGCATCGGAGCAGAGCACCAGGGACCTTACTAATTCACCGGTATCCGCTGATGCAATTAAGTTGCTGCCGGTTTGAGCTACATTATGAAGACCGCCGATGGTATAATGCTTCACGACAGTCATCTTATTCTGGGTTAAGGTTCCGGTTTTATCGGAACAGATGATATTCACAGAGCCCAGGGTTTCAACAGCGGGAAGCTTCTTAACGATTGCATTGATCTTGGACATTCGGGTTACGCCTAGGGCTAATACGATGGCCACGATGGCAGCCAGACCCTCGGGGATTGCCGCTACGGCAAGACTGATGGCGGTAAGAAACATCTCCATCAGATCTCTCTTTTGGATCAAGGCAATCACGAAGATCAGAGCGCAGATGCCTATGGCAAGATAACCAAGAATTCTGCCCAGCTCATCCAGCCTCTTCTGTAGGGGAGTCATCTCGTCGTTATCCTCCTCCAGAATCTTGGCGATCTTACCGATCTCTGTTTCCATTGCGGTGGCGACGACAACTCCTTCCCCTCTGCCATAAGTCACCAGGGTGGACATAAAGGCGATATTGGCTTTATCACCGATGGGAGTCTTAGGATCTGAAAGGATAGCAGCAGCCTCCTTCGTACTGGGTACTGATTCACCGGTCAGTGCAGATTCCTCAATCTGAAGATTCGCACTTTCAATTAATCGAAGATCTGCAGGTACATATCGGCCTGCATCCAGAATTATGATATCGCCGGGTACGACCTCCTCCGAGTTAATTTCAAGTACTTCCTTATCTCTTCGGACCAAGGATCTTGGGGTGGTCATCTTCTGGAGTGCTTCGACCGCTTTTTCCGCTTTGAATTCCTGTACTACACCGATGACTGCGTTCAAAGCGATAACAAGAAGTATGATGATGGCATCCACATATTCACCGATGACAAAAGTAATCAAAGTGGCAGCAAGCAGAACATAAATCAGCATATCTTTCAATTGGGAAAAGAACAAGGAAATTATACTCTTTTTCGGCTTCCCCTTAAGTTTATTTGAACCATACTGTTCCAGCCTTTTTTCAGCTTCAGCCTTTGATAATCCCTCGGCCGGATTAACATGTAATTCTCTGCAGATCTCCTCCTGTGATTTTGTAAACCACATAGCTACACCTCTTTCTAAGTTTTTTCTCTTCCTTCGTAACGTAATAAATGTAGTGTATGAATACTTTCCATATTAACATGGCAAAGTAGTAAGAAAATTATACCATAGCATCTTCCTGCAATCATTAGAAATAATTAAAAATTTATACCGGTGGAAATAGTATTCAATTCAGAAGTTGAAATGATCTAAAAATTTCATTTTGCATCAGCTGCTGGTTTGACAAGGGATGGAATGGATAGTACAATATAGAAAAAATCATGAGTGGTTACAATGATAATGGTATTAAATTCAGGCACAAATACATTAGTGGAAGGGTTTGACGGAGGAATGGATTATTTTGAACAGATGCTGATTGATAAAGGGATAAAAACCAGCTTTGCAGTATATTTATCCTATGGTATTGTTATTCTCCTTATTATCATACTATGTTTTCTGATAAATTTTATCATGAAGAAAATAGTACTTCGTATCATGTCTAAAATCATCAGAAGCAATAAAATGGTATGGGATGATATTATGCTGGAGAACAGGGTGATACAGAGAGCCTTCCATCTGATTCCCGGTATTATCATATATATAGCGGCACCCATTTTTGATCAGGCACAGGAAAGCATCAAGCGTCTTTCAACTACCTATATCCTAATCGCTTCCGTGTTTGTATTCAATGCCCTGTTGGATACGATTGATGAAGTTTACCGGTTAAAGCCGATCTCAAAGGTAAGACCGATTAAGGGACTGCTTCAGGTAATTAAGATTGTTGTTTATATTATCCTGCTGATTATCGGAATCGCAAACCTTATGGGAGAAAGTCCTTTGATTCTGCTCAGTGGTATCGGTGCTCTGGCCGCTGTATATTCCTTCGTATTTAAGGACTCCATCCTGGGATTTATCGCGGGAATCCAGCTTACCTCCAATGATATGCTGCGAATCGGGGACTGGATCGAGATGCCGAAATACGGAGCAGACGGAGATGTGATCGATATTACCTTAAATACCGTGAAGGTGCAGAATTTTGATAAGACCATAGTTACGATTCCGGCATATGCCCTGATTTCGGATTCCTTTAAGAACTGGCGTGGGATGATGGAGTTCGGAGGCAGGAGACTGAAACGCTCGGTTAATATCGATGTAAACAGCATCACACTCTGTACGCCTGAAATGTTGGAAAAATTCAGAAAAATAAATTATATCAAGGATTATGTGACCGGTATGGAAGAGGAGCTCAGACTCTATAACCAGAAGAATGAAGCAGGTACGAACCTTATGATCAACGGAAGGCATATGACGAATATAGGAACCTTCCGTGTTTATATTAAGAATTATCTTAAGAACCATCCGGATTTAAATCAGGAGCTGGTACAGATGGTAAGGCAGCTTCCGCCCGGTGAGAATGGACTTCCGATAGAAATCTATGCCTTTACGAAAAGTACGGACTGGGCGAATTATGAAGGAGTTCAAGCGGATATCTTTGACCATATCCTGTCGGTAGCAGAAGAGTTTGGATTACGTATCTTCCAGAATCCTACCGGATTTGATATGAAGCAGATCAACTTAGGAAGATAGCATAGATGACAGGAGCAGGAATATTCCTATTCCTGCTCCTGCCATCTGGTGTCTCAATATTCAGTTTTAGTGCCTGTAGTCCTAGATCTGAGAATTACTTAGGAACTTATACCCCGAAAGGTTAGTATTCCTTTACTGTTACTGTTTGAAACATAAAGCCTCAAATAGATTATCCAATACAATCACCCTCATCTCGTTAAGTGAACCCAGTGCTGTTTGCAATTCTGAGACTAAATTACAAACGGTTCTATTCATTTTAAGATACGACGGAACTTGAAATTCAAGTTACTCATGATGTTAAGTTCTTGCGTCGTATCTGAGAATTATTATGGATGATTTCTATTTATTTATACGGTTTAATGATTGAATTATTGTTAGTAAAATTAGCTAATTTTTTAACGCTATTCTGATCTTATGTTATTCCCGCCAGCTCTTAAGTACCTTTAATCTTGTGAAATCCTCCCGCTCCTTTTCCTCCAAAGCATTCTGGATATTCAGAGTAAGAGAAGAGTAGTACGGTATCGTGATATTCTTCAATGCATTGGCACGCTTCTGCGTCTTCTTAATACTGGTCGCCAGCCGGTAAGCCGAGTTTTCGATCATCGATAAACGGATGGTTAGCTCCTTCACCCTATTAAAGTGCTTGGTTGCCTCATCCAGGGAGATCCTTGTCTGATAGAAGGCATAGGTAGGCTTCGTCTGGCTGACATCAAATTCCACCAGGGGTATCTCGGTACCCATGATACTTCTTTGTTTGATGCGGATAGAATCTTCCTCGGGGATGGTACTGCTTAAGTCTGCCACATTACGGATACCCATCTCTATGTTAGCCTTCTGCAGAGCCATATAGGCTGCAGAGAAGGTACTGTCGATTTCTGATTGGATATTCCGGGCGGTGTCAATCAGCTCCATCAGCTCCCTGATCAGAATATTCCGTTTTTTATCCATCAGCTCATAGCCCTGTTTCGCCAAACCCAGGGAATTCTTCGCCAATATCAAGTTACCTTTTGTAGGGAAGGTATTCGGATTCATAAAATATCTCCATTCTGCCGGGGCATTTAAGTCATACTGAATTCTTTTACATTAACGGCCATAGGGCTAGTTGGTTTGGGTTGCGGCTTTGTAGTACTTATCCAGAATCTTCGTATCGATACGGTCCAGCTCTTCCCTGGGAAGGATCGAGAGCAGGGACCAGCCAAGGTTTAAGGTCTGCAGAATGGAACGGTCCTCCGCCATACCCTGGGAGATAAATTCCTGTTCCATAGCAATACCGAATCTCAGATATTTCTTATCGGTAGGAGACAGCTCATCCTCTCCGATAACACTGGCAAGTGCTCTTGCTTCGCCGACTCGGGCATAGGAAGAGAAGAGTTGGTTTGCAAGATCCTGGTGGTCCTCTCTGGTATAGCCTTTACCGATACCATCCTTCATCAGACGGGACAGGGAGGGCAGGACACTGATCGGAGGATAAACCACCTTCTGGTGCAGGGTTCGGTCCAGTACGATCTGACCTTCCGTGATATAACCGGTCAAATCGGGTATCGGGTGGGTTATGTCATCATTTGGCATAGTCAGGATCGGGATCTGGGTGACGGAGCCCTTACAGCCGCGGACGATGCCGGCTCTCTCGTAGATTGTGGCAAGCTCACTATACAGATAGCCGGGATAACCCTTACGGCTGGGTATCTCACCCTTGGAGGAAGATACCTCACGGAGAGCTTCCGCAAAGGAGGTCATATCAGTCAGAATGACCAGAATATGCATCCCTTTCTCAAAGGCCAGATATTCTGCAGCTGTCAGAGCTACCTTCGGGGTGATCAATCTCTCTACAACAGGGTCATTCGCCAGGTTTAAATACATGACAACATGAGAGCTGGCACCGCTTTCTTCAAAGGTACGGCGGAAGAAATCAGCTACGTCATGCTTGACACCCATAGCTGCGAAGACGACTGCGAATTCCTCCTCTGAATCCTCGGCAAGAGAAGCCTGCTTTACAATCTGAGCTGCCAGCTGGTCATGGGGAAGACCGTTACCGGAGAAGATCGGGAGCTTCTGACCGCGGATCAAGGTGGTCATACAGTCAATCGCCGAGATGCCTGTCTTGATATAGTTTCTGGGATATTCTCTGGAATAGGGATTAAGAGGTTGGCCATTGACATCCCTCATCAGTTCTGAAGGAATATTGCCCAGACCATCGATCGGCTGACCTATTCCGTTAAATACACGGCCCAGGATATCCTCGGAGAGAGCCAGTTCCATCGGGTGACCGGTCAGCTTCGTATGGGTATTGAACAGAGACATATCCTCCGTACCCTGGAATACCTGGATGACAGCCTTATCTTCATATAATTCTACTATTCTGCCTAATTTTTTCTTATTACCCTCTACAGTGAACTCTACGATCTCATCAAAGGATGCATCACGGATTCCTTCGAGGGCGATTAAGGGGCCGTTGATTTCACTCAGGCCTAAATATTCAATTGACATCTCTATACTCCATTCCGCTGACGTTGTGCAGCAAACTATGCATTTTTGGCCATGATACGGGTGTAGAAGGAATCAATCATTGCTTTATAATCATCAAATTTTTTCAGCTCATCATTCGCCACATCATATTTGATGGAGATTACCTTCTCGAAGATATCTTCTTCCCTCAGTAGGGACATCGGCATATTCATATCAATCAGCTGCTTGGACCTTGCGTACAGGTAAAGGATCGTCTGCATCATTTTCAGCTGTTTTTCCATTGGAACGAAGGTGTCGGAGGGGTGGTAGGCATTCTGCTGAACAAAGCCCAGCCTGATCACCCTGGTAATCTCTAAGACCAGCTTCTGATCATCAGGAAGCACATCAGAACCAATCAGCTTCACAATTTCATTCAGACGGCTCTCCTGAGTCAGAAGATTAAGCATCTGATTACGGCATTCCACGAAATCCTCACCGACGTTGGAGATGTACCAGGAAGACAGATCGGTAAGATATTCACTATAGCTGGTCAGCCAATGGATAGCCGGGAAATGTCTTGCATAGGCAAGGGATTTATCCAGAGCCCAGAAGCAGCGTACGAAACGCTTCGTATTCTGGGTAACAGGCTCCGAGAAATCACCGCCCTGAGGGGATACGGCTCCGATAATGGTGACGCTTCCCTCAGTACCGTTCTGGTTCTGCATGAAACCGGCTCTTTCGTAGAAGGCAGACAGTCTGGAGGCTAAGTAAGCAGGGAAGCCTTCCTCAGCCGGCATTTCTTCCAATCGTCCGGATAATTCACGGAGAGCCTCCGCCCAACGGGAAGTAGAGTCCGCCATGATTGCCACATGGTAGCCCATATCCCGGTAATATTCCGCGAGGGTAATTCCGGTGTAGATACTGGCTTCACGGGCTGCTACAGGCATGTTGGAGGTATTGGCAATCAGTGTGGTACGTGCCAGAAGAGGATTGCCGGTCTTAGGATCTACCAGCTTACTGAAATCCTCCAGAACCTCCGTCATTTCATTACCCCGTTCACCGCAGCCGATATATACGATAATGTCGGCATCCGACCATTTGGCCAGCTGATGCTGTGTCATGGTCTTTCCGGTTCCGAAGCCTCCCGGAATAGCAGCCGTCCCGCCTTTTGCAATCGGGAAAAGGGTATCGATGATACGCTGTCCTGTTATCAGAGGGCGGTCAGAGGAATATCTCTTGCCCACTGGTCTGGGGATACGGATCGGCCAACGCTGGGTTAAGGTCAGATCCCTCTCGTTACCGGTTTTATCTTTTATTGTTACAATCGTATCATTGATGGTATATTTGCCATTCGGAGCAACCTTTGTGACTGTTCCGCTTATGTTCGGGGGTACCATGGACTTATGAACGATCGCAGTGGTCTCAGGTACTTCAGCGATAATGGTTCCGCCATAGAGGATATCCCCGGGCTTCACTTTCATTGTGACATCCCAAAGCTTCTCCGTATCCAGAGCTTCTACGCGGACACCTCTGGAAATGAAGGCACCGGACTGTTTCGCTACCTCAACCAGAGGGCGTTCAATTCCATCGAAGATATTTCCGATGATTCCTGGAGCTAATAAGACGGAGATAGCAGCACCGGTGGATACTACTTCATCCCCCGGTCGCAGTCCTGTGGTCTCCTCATAGACCTGGACGGTGGTCCTGTCCTTGGTCAGGCCGATGACCTCGCCTACCAGCTTATCATGACCGACCAAAACCATTTCTCCCATTTTAAAGCCCTGATTCCCTTTTACATAGACCACTGGGCCATTAATTCCGTATATATTTCCTGTAATATTAATCATGGAGATGTCTCCTTTTTTGTTGATTTGATTACGCTTACTTCCCTTCATTATTACAGCTTGAAGGTACTTTTCGTCTCTGCAAGCTTAGTAAGGAAGGAATGATCGATCAGTATGGTCCGGGAGGGAATAACAGCACGGATACCACCAAAGAAATCCCGATTGCTTAAGGTCAGCTTTACTCCGGATTTCTCTTCGAGAGAGGGGATAAGGCTCTCATCGGAGGGATTGATATAGATGATCAGTTCGTCCCCACGAGCAAAATCCAGGGCTTCTTTTATCTTCCTGACCAAGTATTCCTGGTAGGAGTCAGTCTTCATGAATTCCTTCAGCTTCAGCTCTACATCCTTAAAGATACTATCTGTAATCTCAGCGGACCGTTCCAGTACCTTACGCTTGATATCCAGGGACTCCTTGGAGAGCCTGCGGTTCTTCTCGCGAATGATATGATCAATCTCGATACGATAAGTATTTGCGGCCCTCTTCACGGCGGACTGATATCTTTCATCCTTGATCTTCTTAAGAGCTTTACTGTATTCTTCAATAATTTCAATACTTTGTGTCGTAGCACTGTCAATTACCGAAGTATAAAAATTATCCAGTTTTTCATTTAAGGTCATAAACTACCTCCATATAATCTGGGAAGAGCAAGGAGTGAGACTCCTAGTGCGAAACTCCGCAGCTCTTCCTCAAGGATTCCGGTTTGTGGAATCCTTTCTCCTCACATGCGGCATCTTTGATGCAGCCTTTTATAACTTCAAACCAATCGCTTCGTTCACATAAGAGGTGATAAAATTCGGCTTACGGCCGGTACCGTGGCGATCGGGTATCTCAACGATCAACGGAAGCTTACGGTTTAATTTGATATCATCGATGATATCCGGAAACTGACTGCTCAGCTTCTCGGTAATCAGAAGAATTCCGATGGTCTTATCGGCTACCGCCCGATCCAGCTGTTCCTTCAGATGCTTATTCGAATGGATCACAACGCCGTCCACACCTGCAAGCCGCATGCCGGTATAGGTATCCACATTATCACTGATTAAAAACATACGCATATAAATCCTCCATACCGCCGCTTCACGGCCGCTCAAAAAACCCGGATCACTAACCTAAGATGGTAAAGGAAACAATTAAGCCATACAACGCAATACCTTCTGCAAGAGCAACGAAGATCAGTGCCTTACCCATGATGGAGGAGTCCTCGCTCATGGCACCGAGTGCAGCAGAAGCAGCGGAAGCAACCGCGATACCACCACCGATACAGGATAAACCGGTGGACAGTGCAGCAGCGATATATTTCCAGCCATCAACAGCATTCACAGCCTCAGCCGCAACCTGTGTCTCCGCTGCGGATACCTTACCGGAGAACAGCATGATATCTGCAAGGATCAGGGTAGCAAAGAAGAAGAAGGCATTACAGCTAAGGGTTGCCTTTAAAGTGCCTTTTGTTCTCTTTCTGGAAATCAGGAAGGAACCAAAGGGAATAACGATACTTAAAATAAGTGCGATAACAATGACAATCTGAGTTTTCATTAAGATATCCTCCTAAAATATTCTAATTAGTAATTGCAAAACATCCATCATGCGTATATCCGTACAACATAAAACCTTGAGCTAATTGTATTTATATGGTTTAAATTCTTTGCCGGTTCCTTTATAGAAACGGCTGAACATTTCATAATACTCAAGCCTTAATACCTGAATGCCTACGACCAAACCTTCCATAGCTGCAACAATCAAATTACCCAAAACCAGAACAAAGAGATTAGGAAAGCCCTTCTCGGCTCCGGACAGCAGCATGACGACACCCATCATAGCAGCATGGCTTAATGCAAAGGCACCGACACGGAGGAAGGAGATGGTGTTGGTTACGTAGCTGAGCAGCACTTCAAATAATTCAAAGAAATTCTCTACGATAAACATCATCTTATGTTCCGGAAAGATACGCTTTTTCTTCTCGATTGCTCTGGTAAGCGGCTCTCTGAGGAAGATAAGAATCAGCGGTATCGCAAAGAAAATCACCAGCAGGATCGTAGCAGGCAGCGGATGCCCGGTTGCGATCAAGAGAACACATGCTATAGCGGCTCCGTAAAATACAAGACCGGATAATCCGTTGGTATCAAACAGTACCTTGCCCAGCTTCTTTTCCTTAATTCCATTGATAATATTCAATACCATCGCAATCAGGATCAGAGCGACTCCGAAACCAACCGAGGTAATCAGTACCGTCATGACATTGTGCATCGGAGACAGCCAGACCGGTTTCAGCCAATCCTCAAAACCAAAGACACTTCCATAGAGGAAGCCGAATATGGTTGAGAATACTCCGGCGAGGGAGATAATAGCGGCTAAAGCCATCTTCTTAAATTTGTATAGCAGGAAACCGCCTAAGGCAATACAGAGTCCCTGGCCAACATCACCGAACATGATACCGAAGATCAGGGAGTAGGTAATTGCCACAAAGGAGGTGGGGTCCACCTCGTTATAGGCTGGGAAACCATACATCTTAACAAACATCTCAAAGGGTTTGAATAATCTTGGATTCTTAAGCTTTGTCGGAGGCTTCGTCGTAACGCTTTCCTGACCATCATCCATGACACAGTATACGTCAGCATCCTTTTCAACTTCAGCAACGAAATTCTTGACGTCCTTCTCGGAAATCCAACCACAGAGGATAAAGAATACCTCATCCTTTCCTTTCTCCTTCGTGCAGGCTGCAAGCTTTCGTACGTCATAGTTTTTATTAAATATCATGAGGGTATTGTGAGCCTCTAATAGCTCATCCGCTCTCTGGTTGAGCCGATCCTTAATTTGGTTTGAAACTGAGGTCAGCTCTGCATTGATTTCATTCCGCTTGGCTAGGAAACTGCGGTAAGCTTCTTCCGGTGTTCCTTCGTACTCATCGGGAAGGAAGAGCCGTTCAAAATGCAGGGAAGCATAGATCGCATCAATCTTCACGGAATATGACGCAGGAACAAAGTAAATCCCCCAGACATAATCGCTGTCACTGTCACATTCAAAGAAAACGGAATTCAGATTATCGTAAACATACTTTGAAAATTTATTATAGTGCTCGTGCGAAATCTTACCAAAGCGGAAATTAATAAATTTCAGCTCCAGAATCTTATGTATGTCGTAATCCAGATTCCGAAAAGGCTCAATCTGATGGATTAGGTCTGTATAATGGGCCTTCTGCTCCTTCAGGCTCTTCTTACGGGTATTCAGATCCTCCAGTAGGGAGAAGGTAGAGGTGATCACCTCGGATGCCTTCTCGGGAGTCATATCTGTCGAAGAATATTCCTGCTTCTTATCGAGCTTTTTAATCAATTCTTCTGATTTTCCAAGCAGATCCTTATAGGGATTAATCTCTACAAACGGTTTCAGATCATGTACGGAGCTGAGTTCGGATAAAGCGTTTTCCAGATGAATATGATATTTACTCAAATAGACTCTGACAACTCGGTCAAAATCCCTTTTTGGCCCCGTAATACTAAGGAACTTCATTTTTTCTATCAATCGTTACACCTCCGGTATATGGTTAATGTTCAGGCAGATTTTTATATTAATACCTCCATGCTGCCAATACCCGCGAATTTGGGCGTCAGCACAATATTTGCAAAGTGAATTGTAACAATTCACTTTGTGAAAAATTTATTTTTCACACTATCCACCGTTAAAAATATACTTTAATTTTTCCTTGGGGTCTAATTTATATCGGATACATTCCAACGCTGTTGTCAGGCGTGCTATCTCTGTTTCCTTCTGATGGAGATAGTAGTTCACCGTACTCATCGATGCCGGATACTTTGCTTTGTTTTCCTTATAGATCTTATCCATGAGATTATGGTAAGTGTTCTCAATTGTTCCTTCTGAAAGGGAAGGGACAAAATCACTATAATAGGTAGTTTTTAATATATTGGTAAATTCCTCTATGGTAGAAGATTTAACAAGCTTAAGCAGCTGTTCCTTTGACAGTTTAAAATTCACGGGAATGATATAGGATAATAACTCAGCCGAACTGATATCATACATCACCTTTGCCCGATAGATCCACATGATGTTAAGCATATCAATCTCAGCACCAAGCCTGTTAGTCACGGTCTTCAGAGTATTGCCGGAAACGAGCTTTCCCCTGATCTTCCACATTCTTTTAAAATAGTAGATATCCAGCTGCATTTCATAATCGAACGGGTTCGTAACTAAATTATTCTGAAGCTTGGCGAACAGAGGATAGAATTCCGTATCCTTTAACTGTCTTATATATTCCTCCATACTTCTTGAGGAGGCCAGTGCAGTAATATTTATCTTAGAATGCCTATCGAAGAATTCCTGGAATAAGGAAAGATCATAGGCTGTTTCTTCATTATAAATAAGATGGATGCAATTCTTAAGCAAAGTAACCTCATGACGCAAAAAAAATAGCGCAAGATCCCTCCGTTGGGCCTGGTTAGCGAACCGGTATATCTTGGCATAATCATTATAGAAAGCATATATGAAGATTCTCTCAGCATCGAACCGATGCAGCTCATGCTCATCATATTTTTTGAAGATATCACTATATCCTGCATGGTGTTTCAGGAATGCAATGAAATCTGCTGTTGTGTCAAGATTAGCCAGCTGCTGATAATCCTCTCTGGTAATCAGCCTGGAACGCATGGCTCTTATTTTAGTATTAATTCCGCTGTAGGATAGTAAAGTATCCATAGTGCCTCCATCATTTTGTAATAGGAATGCAAGCGACCTGATCTGAAGCTTCAGGACTGCAGAATGCTATCAAAGATCCGGCAGGCGAATTCACCGTGACTTTTATGATAAAGCTCTTCCAGGTCCTCCAGCTGCTTATCACACTTATGAATTAACTGTTCTTTTTCATGCTCCAATTCATTTTCGATTTCAGCCCGGTAATCATTTATTTTCTTTATATTTTCTTCGTTGATTCCGCGCTCCATTTTGATAAGGTCTTCTTCAAATTCATCATGCATACGGAGCTTTTCCTGGTTGGCACGGTCAATGATAAATTTAGCTTTTTCTTCAATCTCGAAAATCTTGCCAATTGTCTTCTCCATCGGATCCTCCTAAGGATTACAAATTTTGCTTTATGAACACATATTAAACCTTTTTATAAAAATTACTATAGACATTATAGCTAAAAATTATCTTACTGTCTAACAAAATTTGAGATATTTAGACGAAGGAAAAGCCAAGAATATACTATAATTACCAGCTTGTGAAAATTAGAAAACGATTAAGCTGTTTATACAAAAAAAACAAAATAAAGCTTGCAATTATTTTCGAAAAGGATTAAGATTATTTTAGTGAGTATTGAAAAACAAGGTAGTATTTTAGTAGATATATTGAAACAACAGATTGGAATTTGGCTATTAATAGTAAGAATATTTGTAATTATACCAATAATTTGTTGAAAATGCCAAATATAGTAACATAGAAAACGTTTAAGCAGATGAAATGCAATATTACATAGTTAAGGAGTTACTCGTGGTTTCTATTAAAGATATTTCAATCAGATGTGGAGTTTCGGTAGCTACAGTAAGTAAAGCATTGAATGATCACAGCGATATTGCAGAGGCTACCAAAGAGAATATTAGAAGAGCAGCGAAAGAAATGGGTTATTTTCCGAATTCCTCTGCCCGGGCTTTGAAGACAAACAGAACCTATAATCTTGGGGTGTTGTTTGTTGATGAGGCGCAGAGCGGTCTGACCCATGAGTATTTTGCCAATGTACTGGACAGCTTCAAGGTGGAAGCAGAGAGAAACGGATATGACATTACCTTCATTAATAAGCATATGGGCCAGAAGTCAATGTCGTACTATGAACATAGTAAATACCGGGGTGTTGATGGTGTAGTCATTGCCTGTATTGACTTTTCCGATCCGGATGTGGTCGAGTTAATCCATGGTGAGCTGCCTGTAATAACAATCGATCATGTATTTGATAACAGAACAGCGATCATTTCGGATAATATTAAAGGTATGAGGGATTTAATTTCCTATATATATGAAATGGGACACAAAAAAATTGCTTTTATCCATGGTGCGGATTCCTCTGTTACCAGAAACCGTGTTGGGAGTTTTTATAAGACCCTGGGTGAACTGGGGATACAGGTTCCGGATGATTACGTGAAAAGCGGTATTTATCATGATCCTGTTACGACTGCGAAGTTAACCAAAGAACTGCTTGAACGGAAGGACAGACCCACCTGCATTATCTTCCCCGATGATTTTTCCTGTATCGGAGGAATTAATGCGATTAAAGAGATGGGACTCAGGGTTCCTGAGGATGTCTCGGTTGCCGGTTATGATGGAATTTTATTATCACAGGTGTTGGAACCCAAGCTTACGACTCTTCAGCAGAATACAAAGATTTTGGGTAAAAGCGCTGCAGAGAAATTGATTGCTTTGATAGAATATCCCAAGGCAACGATAATCGAAAGGGTAGTGATAGAAGGAAACGTATTACGCGGTAATTCAGTCAGAAGAATTAAATAAATGAATATTGCAACACCATACCGGGAAGATGTAAGAAGGGTCCCTGCCAGAGTACTGAGGGAGGTACTTCGGCCGGACTAAGTTATACTGCTGGGGAGCAGCATATTCTTTTGGGTATCGGTAGCGCTTTGACAATAATTGCTAAATCACACAGGTGAGGGGAGTTATATAACTCATAAACCTGCCGGAGCGTTGCTCCGGTACAAATGCCGGATTTGTTCCATGCGATAACAGGCTATAAGTTCTGTTTTTCGGGAACATATCCGGCTTTTGTTATCTAAAAATTTACCAATATATTGACAGATACAGAGATAGGAAGTATTATAGAACTAAAAGAACGATTATAGTTCTATAGGTTCTGAAAATACAATCAAAGGAAGCGGTTATAATATGGTTATTGAAGTCAGACAGGTATTTAAAGCATTTCGAAATCAACAGGTTCTAAAGGATATTAATCTTACGATCAGGAATAATGAGATTTTTGGATTGATTGGACCTTCCGGTGCCGGAAAAACAACCTTAATCCGCCTCATTATCGGAGCAATCAGTGCGGATCAGGGGGAAATCCGGGTGGGGAACTTGGCTGTTCCGGATCTGAAGGTATTGAGATTTATCGGCTATATGCCACAGAACGATGCGATCTATCAGGATATTTCGGGGTATGATAATCTGATCTTCTTTGGAGGCATGTATGGGCTTCGAAAGGGATTGCTTAGAAAACGTGCAGAGGAAGTGTTAAAGCTGGTGGAGTTGGAACAGGATGCGCATAAGAAGGTAATGGATTATTCCGGGGGTATGAAGAAGAGGCTGTCCCTGGCGGTTGCTTTGCTCCACAACCCGGAAATACTCATTCTGGATGAGCCTACGGTTGGGATAGACCCGATCCTACGTAAAAAAATATGGGAAGAATTCTATGAACTCAAAGCTCAGGGAAAAACAATTATAGTAACGACTCATGTCATGGATGAAGCAGTGAAATGTGACCGTCTGGCTTTGATTTATAACGGAGGTATCATTGCCTGTGATAAGGTTAATGAGCTGTTAGGACGAACTACATCTAATTCTATAGAAGAATTATTTCTTGAAAGCGGGGTGAACCAGGGATGAATATTTTATTTATTATCAGAAGAATTGTGAAACAAATCAGAAATGATAAGCGCTCCCTTGGCTTAATCCTGTTTGTTCCTATTTTATTGTTTACTTTAATTTATTTTCTGCTGGGCGATTCCGACTATCATGCCACAATAGCAGTAAATGGTATACAGAAGCCCCTGATTTCGGAAATAGAAGCTCAGGGAATTACGGTGATAAGCTTGGATATGGAGGAAGGACAGAAGCAGGTAAAGGATAAAACAATTGATGCTTCTCTGTACAGGGACGGTTCAGAGACAATCCTTTTGTTTGAATCAGCCGATGCAGTGAAAACCGGTGTCATTCAAAAGGGAATACAGAATGCAATCAGAAAATTAACACCGCAGCTGTTGGTCAGGTCAGAATATCTCTATGGCAAAAGTGATGACAATATGTTCAACAGCCTCGGATATGTGCTGCTGGGAGTGGTCTCTTTCTTTATTGTATTTATTATTGCAGGTATTTCCTTTGTGAGGGAAAGAACCAACCAGACGATGGAGCGCCTGATGATAACTCCTGTCCGACGCTGGCAGGTCGTTTCAGGCTACGCCATCGGTTTTGGCCTGTTTGCTATGCTGCAGAGTATCCTTTTGTTGATCTATGTGAAGTGGGTCTTACATATGACCATCACCGGATCCCTGATCGCAGCCGGAGTTATCATGATCCTTTTGTCCATGGCTGCAATCTGTATCGGAGCATTCTTCTCTATCTTTTCCAATAATGAGTTCCAGATCATGCAGTTTATCCCTGTTGTAGTAATACCCCAGATTTTTTTCTCCGGGTTGATTTCTTTGGATACACTTCCGTACAATTTAGGAATCTTGTCACGAATCATGCCGGTATATTATGCCTGCGATGCACTAAAGCTGATTACGGTAAAATCGGCAGGTATCTCTGAAGTTCTGACAGACATCCTAGCCTTACTAATTTTTATTGGATTCTTTTATGCTCTGAATATCATTGCATTAAAAAAATACAGAAGAATATAGAGAGGAGGATAGGATGCGAACAGAAGCAGACAATAGAAATAGAATACTTGAGTATTCCTTTAAGGCATTTTCATCCATGGGTTTCCAGCAGGTGACCATGGATGACATCGCTCGTGGGGTAGGTATGGGAAAGGGTACGGTTTATAAACTATTTCCATCCAAGGATGCTCTGATCATGGATACAATTGATTTCTTTGCACGGCAGATGGAGGAAAGGCTCCGGATTATAATAGCGGATGATCAGCTTACCCCGGAGGATAAATTAAAGTTATTTACGAAAACTGTATATAAACAGCTAAAGAAGGTAAATCCAGCTGTTTTGGCAAGTTTGGAGAGGGTTATGCCGGAAGCTTATCATATGATTGAACAAAAAAGGCAAAAATTAATTCTTACCAATGTTAAAGAGTTAATTGACGAAGGAAAGAAAAGCGGTATATTCGTGGAAGGGACGGATGGGAAACTGATTGCACATATTCTGATTGGGTCCATCCGCCATCTTACGGAGTATGACGTAATATCCGGAATGGATTATAATGTAGAACAGCTCTTCTCATCCATTATTACTGTTATTATGAGGGGATGCATGACAGAAGAGGGCAGACGAGTATTCTTATAGGATATCAGCCTTTGTGCGCCATGTGAGATTAATTTGGCGCACATCTTCTGTATTTGGGGATTTATGAAACATTGATAAAAATTTAACTCATAATTCAGCGGTTTTCATAGGAAATGTATAATAAATTAACATTATATGTAACAAGAAGCTATGATTTATACAGTATTAACAAAAGAATGCTTATGAAAATAGATAAGTTGTTGAATAATAATGAATAATGATATATAATATGTAAGGCGTGTTTTTGGCAATATATCATCAGTGGAGGGAAGAATCCCCATCGGATGATATGCCCTCGCTTACGAGGGCATGCCTCTGGCGAATGCGCATGTGCAACTACGCAGGGGTGTACTTGAAAATAATGGAGGTGATTGAATGGCATTAGAATCAGTACAGGCTGTACGCCAGGCTGAACTAAAAGCGGCACAAATTGAGAAAGATGCTTCCGCAAAAAGAGAAGCACTTCTTGCAGATGCGAAACAAAAGGCAAAGGAATTGGTTGAAACTAAAATTAAAGATGCTCAGGCGAAAGCGGAGAATGATTTGAAAGCAGCTGAACGTCGGAGTATGGAGATAATGGAGGAAGCTAAAGCCAAAGCAGAGAAAGAAGTCATCTTTATGATGGAATTAGTAAAGAATAAGGAACAGGCAGCAATCGATCTTGTTCTGTCTAGCGTGATTTAGTTTTACTATATTAAGAGCAAAGGAGGTGTTCCTGTTATGGCAATGCTGCAAATGCAGCGTATTATCATCTATGCGCTGAAAAAGGACCGCAAGCAGCTGTTAGAAGCCTTACAACGCCGGGGAGTTATTGAAGTTAGCGATATTTTGCCGGAAGACAATATATTCTATAAAACAGATGTGACGGTGGCAAAATCCGGCTTCGATAGAAGTATAGCTTCCGCAAAGGATGCTGTTGATATCTTGGAGCATTATATACCTACCAAAAAGTCGATGCTGTCAGCACTAAATGGAAGAAGTGAAGTTGCAGCCGAGGTATATGATGCTTTCCATGAAAAATATGAAACAGTTGTAAAGGTAGCAAACCGTTTACAATATCTGTCTAAAGAAATAGCTGAAAATAAAGCTGAAATCCTAAAATATCAGATACAGGCTGAAATACTTACACCTTGGATCGGTTTGGATATACCAATGAACTTTTCCGGTACAAAATCCACCAAAAGCTTTATCGGAACCTTACCGAATGCATGGGAGCTTGAGGCAATCTATGGTAAACTGGCAGAATTTATGCCGCTGAATGTTGACATTATCAGTTCCTCAGCCGATCAGACCTGTATCTTCGTCCTCTGTACCAGGGAACATGCAAATAAGGTATACGAGGCGCTTAGGGAGGAGGAATTCTCATTACCAAGTATTACCTTTGACCATGCACCGGCCGAACAGCTGGAGCTTCTGAAAGGGATGATCGCTCAGGCGGAAACAGCTGTAAAGGAAGCACAGGAGGAGATCATCTCCCTCGGATCCTATAAGAATGATCTGATGTTTCTGCAGGATTACGATGTGATGAGATCGGAGAAATATGAGGTAATCGGACATCTGCTGCAATCAAAGAATACCATCATCATGACCGGATATATCCCCAAGAAGGATGCAGAGAGCCTGAAAACGGACCTTATGGAGAAATTTGATGTTGCGGTGGAATTTGAGGAGCCGGAGGATTCAGAGGATGTTCCGGTACTATTAAATAACAATGGGTTCTCTAAGCCTCTGGAGGGAGTACTTGGTGGCTACAGTCTTCCCGGTAAAGGGGAAGTGGACCCGACTATGGTAATGTCCCTGTTCTATTATATGCTGTTTGGCCTGATGCTGTCGGATGCCGGGTATGGTGCCTTAATAGTGGCAGGCTGTGCATATGGATTAATTAAGTATAAACGAACCATCGAGTCATCCATGAGAAATACCTTGAGGATGTATCTGTTCTGTGGTATTTCGACGGTCTTCTGGGGAATTATGTTCGGCAGCTACTTCGGTGATATCATCGATGTCGTCGCCAGAGCCTTTTTCGGAAGAACAACGATGGATCCGGTGATTCCCCCCCTATGGTTTTTCCCTGTGAATGAACCGATGAGGATGTTATCCTTTGCGATGCTGATCGGATTGATTCATCTACTCACCGGCTTAGGAATGAAGGCTTATCAGCTGCTCCTGCAGAAGGACTGGAAGGCCATCCTCTATGATGTGGTCAGCTGGTTCGTCCTGGTTGCCGGATCGACAGTCATATTACTATCCATGGAAATGATGAAGAGCATATTAGGAGTAAATATTGCAATTTCTCAGATGATAGTTAAGATTACTACGGTCTTGGTTATAGCTTCAGCGATTATGATTATCGCTACGAACGGAAGAGAATCCAGGAATCCGTTTAAGAGATTTTTAAAGGGCTTATATGCGTTATATGGTATTACAGGATACTTGAGCGATGTTTTATCCTATTCCCGTTTGCTAGCCCTGGGCTTAGCAACCGGTATCATCGGTTCCGTAATTAACCAGATGGCTGCGATGACAGCAGGCATTGTTCTTGGGCCTTTATGGTTTGTGATCATTGTACTTGTCGGACATGCTCTGAATATCGCAATTAATGCACTGGGTGCCTATGTGCATACCAACCGTCTGCAGTACGTAGAATTCTTCGGTAAATTTTATGGAGGGGGCGGCCGCAGCTTTAGTCCGTTCCATATGAAAACAAAATATTACAAGATAAAGGAGAAATAATAAGATGAGTAATTTAGGAATTGTATTTGCGTTATTAGGAGCTGCTTCAGCAGCATTATTTGCTGGTATCGGATCAGCAAAAGGCGTTGGAATGGGCGGTGAAGCCGGAGCAGGAGTTGTTACAGAGGACCCCTCCAAATTTGGTAAAGTTCTGATCCTTCAGCTGTTACCCGGTACACAGGGTATCTATGGATTATTGGTTGCTTTCATTACCTTATCCCAGATTGGTATTATCGGTGGTGGTTTTGAGGCGTTAACAATTGCAAAGGGATTATTATACCTGGCAGCATGCCTTCCCATGGCGATTGTTGGTTATTTCTCGGCGATCAGTCAGGGCCGTGCTTCCGTAGCAAGTATGGGTATTCTGGCAAAGAGACCGGAGCAGTTCGGTAAAGCAATGATTTTCCCTGCCATGGTTGAGACCTATGCGATCTTAGCGCTTCTTATTTCTATCTTAGCTTTGACTGGAGTTGGTGGTTTAAATATTTAACAGTTGGGAGAAGAATTTATGACTGGATTAGAAAAAATACTGAACGCGATCGAGGAAGAAGCGAAGCACGCTGCGGATGTCGTCCTGAAGCAGGCCGAGCTGGAAGTCGAACAGCTTCTGGCAGCTGCTAAGCTTGAAGCGGATCAAAAATCTGCTGAAATCGCAAGTAAGTCCGATGCGAATATTAAAGCAGTCTTAAGCCGTGCAGAATCGGCTGCAGCATTGCAGGAAAAGAAAACCCTTCTGGATGCGAAGCAGCAGATGATCAGTAACATCATCAGCAATGCCAGAAAGCAACTGGATGATCTGCCGGAACAGAAATTTACGGAAATTATTCTGATGATGGTAAGCAAGTATGCCCATAATAAATCCGGCAGAATACTGTTTTCCGCAGCTGATCGTAAGCGTCTTCCCTCTGATATCGAAAATAGAATAAAGGAGGTCTTAGCAGATAAAGCCGGTGCAGCTCTTACGGTTTCTGATGAGAATATGAAAGAATACGGCGGCTTTCTGCTGGTATACGGCGATATCGAAGAGAATTGTACCTTCGATGCGATGTTTGCTGCAGCCAAGGAAGACCTTCAGGACAAGATACATGCTTTTTTGTTTACTGCGAATGTGGCCTCCAAAGACAGTACTGCGAATAAATGAGCAGTCATGACGAAATGAGAGGTAGAATGGAGGTTTAAATGGCAGATAACCAATATACTTATGCAGTCGCACGAATTCGTTCTAAGGAGCTTCAGCTGATTAGCAGATCAGATATCGAACAGCTGATGAACCTAAGGAGCGAGAAGGAATGCTTACGCTATCTGACCGATAGAGGCTGGGGCAGAACAGGTGATGAAAATGCGGATGAGCTGGTTACAGCAGAACGGGAAAAGACCTGGGAAACCATACGGGAGATGGTGGAGGATATGTCAATCTTCAATACCTTTCTGTATGCGAATGATTTTCACAATGTAAAGGCAGCCATCAAACAGGTATATACCGATTCGGATTTCCCGGATCTCTATACCCCTAACGGAACCCTGAAGCCGGAAACAATCTATCATGCAGTAAAGACCCATGATTTTTCCCTCCTGCCGGAGTATATGCGCAGCAGTGCAGAGGAAGCTTACCAGGTTCTGCTGCATACCGGTGACAGCCAGCTCTGTGATGTTATTCTCGATAAGGCAGCACTGGACACAATTTATCAGAAGGGAAAGGACTCAGGGAATGAGCTCCTGGCCAGGTATGCAGAGCTGAAGGTTGCCTCAGCAGATATTAATATTGCCATCCGGAGTATCAGAACCGGTAAGGATCGAACGTTCATGGAGAGGGCTCTGGCGCCTTGCAGCAGTTTGGATATCAAGGAATTGATCCGTTATGCGCTGGAAGGAGAGGAACAAGTGAGGAATTATCTTTTGACTACTGTCTATATGGATGCAGTTCCGGCATTACAATCCTCCTTCTCAGCCTTTGAACGCTGGTGCGATAATCTGATTATCAATTTGATCCGTCCGCAGAAGTACAACCCGTTTTCAGTTTCCCCTCTGGCTGCTTACATCCTAGCCAGAGAGAATGAGATCAAGACGGTTAGGATACTGCTATCGGGTAAGAGGAACGAGCTATCGGATGAAGCCATCCGGGAAAGATTGAGGGAGATGTATGTATAAGATTGCAGTAATGGGTGACCGTGACAGTATCTACGGTTACGCAGCCCTCGGCTTAGATACTTATCCAGTAACAAATCCCGAGGAGGCTGCGAAGAAATTAAAAATCCTGGCGGAAAGCCAATATGCCGTCATTTATATGACTGAAGCTCTTCAGATGAAGCTTGAGACAGAAATTGACCGATATGTCTCGGAAGGCCTACCGGCTATCATCCCTATTCCGGGGGTCACCGGGAATACGGGTATGGGAATCCGTAATGTGAAGAAGTCCGTAGAGCGGGCGGTTGGATCTGATATCATTTTTAATACTTAATTCACAACAATAACAATTATACTGCCGAATACCGGTAGTTATGAAACGATAACGAAAAAAGCAGGTGAAAATTATGAGCAAAGGCACCATCAAAAAAGTTGCCGGTCCGTTGGTAGTCGCAGAAGGAATGCGGGATGCCAATATGTTCGACGTGGTCCGCGTAAGTGAGCAGCGTCTGATCGGTGAGATTATAGAAATCCATGGCGACCAGGCCTCGATCCAGGTTT
>JAEZJW010000110.1 GCA_023415595.1 Bacillota bacterium | reverse complement strand
GATACATGGTCTGCTTCCCTGAGTCGTAAATGCTTTATCCGATACCATTTTCTGAATAAATGCATCTTGGAATTTTGTAAAATCCGAATCATTACCACCATTACGAAGCATGATATTCTTGTACTTGTCTGTTACTTTATGAATAGCTCCTGTATCATTATCATACACGGAATAAGTGTCTTTAATTAGTTCGAATCCGCTTAGATTCTTGGTTCCGTAATCGTAATCTTCTCTAAAATAAATATTTAAGCTTTTTTGCAGATTACGCCTCGAATAGCCACCATGAATTCTGATACCAACACCTTGAGACACACTTGCTACGTTCGATCCGTCAAAGAACTCCATGTAAGCTGGTCTTTCCCACTCCTCACCTTGTTGCATGTAATTTGCATCATTGATATCTCTTGTAGTTGCATATTTATCACCGTTTACATAGATTCCACTGGTATCATTGAGAAGATTGTCTGGATCTGTTACCAAAGAGATCACTGCACAGTTATTATATTGACTCATAATGTCATTGCCAATAAAGTATGTTCTTGTTGAAATCGGACTACATTTTCCCTCCGAATCGACTGACATTGCTCGAATAATTGTTGCACGATCAAGACTGTTTTTATCAGGTGTAAATGCAAATTGATTCTCACCAAATTTACGCGTATTACTACTGGTTGTTAAAATAGGTTCCTTCCCTTTATTAGATTCTATTCTTATCGGGTTTGTGTACTCTATTGTGGGCGCACTGCCTACCACTGGATTACTTCCATCCATCGTATAATAAACCTTATTTCCGTCATTCGAAGTAAGTGAAAGATCAAATGGACTCGAATAATATCCAGATTCCAATGAAAATGAAACCACTTGATTTGATGCCGCATTTACCACATGCTGCTCAATACCTCCATCAAAAGCAAATACAATAATCAGAATCAATGATAGTAAGCGAGCTACAATTTTTCTTTTTCGATTTACTCCTCCCCGTAATGTTTTTTGCATAACAAACTCCTTTCCAATATCATTTTCAATAAGCTTTTGAAACGCCTATTGTTTTCGATATTATTTTTCTATAGAAAAGGACAGTTGAACAACCATCTTGGTCTTCACAGTCCTGATCTATCATGATAATGTATGCATGATTACGTTGTTATAATTTAGTATAGATTGTATTTACATTTATTACCAGAAGTTTCATATTACAAAACATTGCGCGTTTTCGTTAAAATACATATCTTTCAACATCTTTAGAGAAAAAGAATGAGAAGGTACACAAACAACAAAAGACAGGACAAAAAAAGCCATGTTATGGGTACTGTCATAATTTCAACAATTGACCATAACATGGCTTTATATTATATTATTTTAGATTAAAGTTATCATTCTAAATATAGTGATAATAACTCTAAATGAATGTTTCCGTACTTCCTACTTTCATTTAAATAACTTGTGCTCCAAATGGCATTAGCGCTTCGCATTAGGTTCTTTTTGATGACTATCTATATGAAATAGTTTAAAAACTAGCCTCGCACCACTTTTCTGCTTCTTCACTGGTATTAAAATTCTGCATTTCCGTTACCTCTAGAAACTTTTTGGATTCTTCTGTATGAGCCATTTTATCTACAACATTTTTTGCTGTTATTTTTTGCGGTATGATAATCGCCATTTTTTTAAGTCCAAATTCATTATATTTGCTGGTAAATTCATCTTTTAACCATTGTTGCATGTTTGTATTAAGAGTCGGTGAATTTAATGAATCAATAATAAGCTTCGTAACCCTTTTCTCTTTAATCAGATTTATTGCTCTGGTATGTACATCGATGATCTCTTTTCGTTCTGCTTTATAAGCGGCTTGAAGGGGGAAGTTTTCAGTGGCTTAGGTTTGAAGAAAATGTACGCTCCATCCGCTCCATTTGCTTTTTCTCTATCCACTAACTTTTTTGACGCTAACATTGTATAATATCGTAATTCGATACCTGATGTACTTCAAGTGTTTCTAATTCAACTTTAGATGATTTTAAGCATATAGCACAGGAATAATCCGGGTCAATATCCCTTATCAATGAGACCACATATCCGTCTGTCATTTCACCATAAATTTCTGCACCATTTTCATCCATGGTAACATAGAAATTATTTAAAGGTATATGTAATCCCCTACCATCTGCTTTAATAAAGCTTTCCTTTAAGGTCCAGAGGTCATAAAAATACATACCACGGTTTTCCTCTTGTTGTTCTTTCAGTTTTTGATATTCCAAGTTATGATAGTAGGTTTGAGCAATGCCAGGATTATATGCTCCATACTGTTCTATATCGACGCCAATCTGGCTATCACTAATTCCGCATATAACATACTGACCAGAATGTGAAAGGTTAAAATGAATATTCTTATTATCTAGTATAATCGGCTTTCCATATGGATTCGTAATAAAGTTAATGTTGCTATTCTTTCTATCGCTTTCTATAATCTCAGAATAAGATACCCTAAAAAGCAACTCTGCATATAAGCTCCGTAATTGATCCTCTCTACGAAGAAAACGCCTTAATCTCTGGTACCTGTCTGGAGTAATATAACTACATAGTTCATCAAATTGCCTCTTATTCATCTCCTCGGGAATTTTACAATAAGTAACTTTAATCATATGCTAACAGATATAAACCTTTCCTTGATTTTCTTCCTAGCTCTCCAGCTTTCATACAAAAGGACTTTTCTCAATCTTTATAATACTGTCAAATTAAGGTCTATCGCTTAAGTAATGCCATAGCGTTTTTCTCAAAAAGCATCTCCTTCTCTTTATCCGATAAAGCTTTTAAGGACTCAAGTCTTCGAATCCATGCTTTTTGTTTAATATTAAAATTAAATAATGGCCAATCCGTTCCAAACAATACTCTTTCTGGCATATTATAAAATAGTCTCTTGAATTTGTATTCCAGTAAATCTATGTTATCTATCTCCTTCTCAAACCCAGATATGTCAACATATAAATGTTCATGCTTACTTAACTCAATTGCTTCATCATGATATAGGATTCCAGCATGTGCCAATATTAAATTCAAACTTTTAAATTTTTTTACCACATTCTCAACAGACTCTACTAGTCTATTTGAAATTTTCATGTTTCCCAGTGATGGTCCCGTATGAGTCAACACAGGAATTTCATTTTCTTGACAAAATTCATAATATGGAAACACTTGCTTATCATCCAACTCAAATCCACAGGGTGGATACAATTTTAATCCACTAAAGTTATATTCCTTGATACTTTTTTCTAACAAATCCATCCCGTGTTTTCTTCGTGGGTCGATACCTGCAAATACACTCCATTTATCAGGTTCTTTCTCTAGTAAAGCTCGATGATCACTATGTATTTTCTCGATGAATTTCATATCATCTAATTCATCATATAAAAAGTCCACAATAAGAAGAACACTTTTTGTAATTCCAGCTTCTTCTGCTTGTTCTAATTGTCTCTTACCATCATTATCTGATAACATTATTCTTGCAACACGTTCAATGACTCTTCGATATGCTAAGTTTTGCTCTTCCTTTTTTAAGTTGTAAAACATACTATCCACTATTCCATCAATAAAATACTTAGGAAAGTACTCGTAATTGCCTAAATGCGAATGAATGTCAATCATTTCAATGTCTCGTATAATCCAATTATCCTTTATATGGTGATTGAATTTACTTTTTCCTCTCTGTATATTTTTAGTGAAGTTGTACAAAAAAGCCTTTATTTATCTGCCTTTCACATTCTCCACTTGGTTTTAGTTTGATTCAAGTATCACCATATAGATAGGAAATCTGTATCTTGAAGTACGATTTCCAGCAAAAACAGGTACACAAAAGAAGACGTCTATTATTTTTATGGTTGCCTTCTTTGTTCACCCATCTTACCTACAGCAACAAACCTCTCATGTCTGACAGGATCATCCATCTGCTACGATTAGAGTCCTAAATTCCTTCGTTCTGTCTATCTATAGTTGGGTTGCCGATTATGCTTTCTATCAGGATCTCTGTCCTATGGAAAATATCTCCCTCGGCTATACTGGCTATACTTTTGTCAACTACAGTTACATTCCTGCTCACAGCACCAATCTCTTGGCGGACGCTTTCCTGATTACAGTTTTTGATTGATTTCTTATTTCTATGCTGCTTGAGGCAGCTCTAATGGTCGATGAATATCAGACATTAGTTTTCCGGCATCATACATTACACCCTTGGTCATGATTGCAAAAAATACTCGTATCAGCTTACAGCCCACAGCAATCATTGCCTGTCTGCCCTTTAACGGGTTCTTAATCCTATTCCGGTAGTAATCATATACATCTCGGAACTCTTTGTTACTGCGTATCAGTGGCAATACTACCTGGTATAAAATCTTGCGCAGTTTCTTTCGACCTCTTTTGCTGATTGTTGTCTGACCTTTATGCTTTCCTGAACTGTTTTCTACCAATTCAAATCCAGCATACTTCTGTATCTGCTTCGGGTCTATAAAGCGACTTATATCCCCTACCTCCGATACAAAACCAGCTACAGTTACTAATCCTATGCCATCAATTGACAGCATCTTTTCTGCATTTGGCACCTGCTTTGTCAATTCTTCAATCGCAGATGTCACCCTTTCCAGCTGTTGCTCCTTAACCTTAAAATCTTCTAGCAGCATTTGAATTTCCATTGTTGCACCTGTACCGCCATGCTTTCCAACACTATTGTGTGCGGCTTCAACCAGGGTCTGTGCCCTATTTAAGCTTGCGCCTTTTCCGCGCACCTTGTGTTCTCGCCATATCTTAATAATACTTTCTACTCCAAGAGAGATGATGTTTTGCGGAAGTGGCGCCACCTCCAATATCATCATTCCTGTTACTGTATCAAAGTCCTTATAAACGGTAAGGTACTCTGGAAAATATATCTTAAGCCATCTTTGGATTCTGTTAGCGGCAGCATTATGCTCCTTCAGAATACGATCACGGCTTGATACCATTTCACGTAACTCTGCATAGATTCCTTCTGGGACATACGGAAAACTGTACCGTCCATCTACAACAAGCTTTGCGATTGTTTTAGGATCTTTCAGATCCGTTTTCTTTGGGCTGTTGTCATCCAGTTCCTTTGCCTTCTTGACGCTGGCCGGATTCACGAATGCCAGTTTCATCCCATGTTCTTTTACGAACTGATGGAACGTGAACCAATAATGACCTGTCGGCTCACACCCAATAATAGTTTCTGTTTTTCCATGTTTCATGCAGATCTGCATTACCCAATCCTGAAAACAGTTGAAACCATTAATATCTGTTCTAAATGTGAAAACTTTCTTGGTTAACTCTCTGCCTCTCCAATCAAAAGCTCTGACATAATGCTCTAGGCTTCCAATATCAACTCCGAGTACAAGAGTTTTTTCTGTTACTTGTTCAATCTTCTCATTCTGTGTATAATTCATTTGTAGGAACCTCCGTTAATTAAGATATTTTTCATCCGGCAAGATGATATCTTAATTATACTGTGAGGTTCTTCTTACGTCCATTGACGCAATTTATGAATTACAGGAATGCTTTCTTATTCATCAAAAACTTATTTTAAAGGTATCGTTACTTGTATCTTTCCAGCGCTGTTCATATTTATTTTATCCACTTTATCAAGTGTAATTTGAATAATATCTTGCAATTGATAAGGTTCTAAAATTCGTTTTAATTTATGAATAAAGCTCTCCCTTACTTCTTCTTTTCTTCTTCTATCCATATCATTCTCATACTCTATCATAATATGAAATTCTATATAACTTGTTTGAATCACCTGATATCTGGATATTCCAGGAACATACAAACTCCAAAACGGGAATTCTGCAACTTTCACGTAATTCTCATTTGAATCTTTTAAGGTAAAAAATGAAGTTCCTCTTCCTTGTATGTAACTCAGTTCTCTACCCATTTTATCTTTACTGCTTGGTATGTAATATGCTTTATCACCTATCTTGTATCGAATGATAGGAAAATACTTATTATATAGATTTGTTATTACCACATTTCCAGTCTGATAAAAATTAGTAATAACATTGCCATCATCATCCACTAATTCAACCAAAACCATATCGTCGAAAATCTCCAAGCCATCAGAATCCATAACTGTCTGGATAGCAACCGGCCCAGTCTCACATGTGGAATAACTATTAATTGGCTTTAGCCCAAAATATTGTTGTATGTTCATTAAATCAGCTGGTGAGATCATTTCTCCTGCAAATATTAAGTCCTTTGGCTGAATTGATAAGCTTCCTTCCTGTTGCTTCTTCGCCAATTTCCCTAGAACACTTGGCTTTGTAAATATGATGTCAGGTTGAAATTTATTAAGTTCGCTAACCATTTCCATTTCTGACAAAAAGACAGAAAGAATTTTTATATTAACATAATTTTTCATTCCATAGACCCACGAATTTCCACCTACATAATCGTCGGTTATCCCAATATATACAACCTTTATTTTTTTGACTTTCTTTATACTAATAATACTCTTTATTTTGAAAAAGTAATTCGAAAGTGAAATACCAAAAACATCCTCTCCCCAAACAATAGAAATTGGGTTACCTGTTGAGCCGGATGTATGAAATGCTAAATACTTGTTTCGGAATCTTTTATTAAAATCAAAAGGTTCTTTAAAATATTGCTTCAACTCTTCTTCTTTTACATCATCTACCGTAATCATCTGATTAAAATTCCCTACAATATCTCCCTTCGCGATAATTGGAATTTTTTTTATTTGTACTTCTTTTGAAACATCTATATCCGAATATAAATTCTTGTAAAAAGCAGTTTTTTTAACCGCATAACGAACTATCTTCTTCAATTTTTTTTCTTGGTATTGTTTCATTTGATTCACATTGAAACGACGAAATAAAAAATTTTTCCACCGTTGAAGCCAAAAATTAGTACAAAATATAGCATCTCGCAACATTTTTCTCCAATACCATCCATTCAATCGTATTTCAATATTTTTTCTATCCTTTTATGAGGTATACCGGTTTTCTTTGAATAAATTATTTCATCAGACACTTGAAATCCAATACATTCAGCAGCTTTTGCAACATGAAGTCTAATTTCTCCATATAAGTAATTCATTTTTTCATCTCGCGCTCTTTTTTCTGCCATTTCAATTAGTCTCTTCCCAATTAATGCAGTGCCTCGTTCTGATTCCGTTACAACAAATTGGGATACCAACCCCCGATTTCCCTGAAGCGTTAACCTTATGTAACCTATAACACATTCTCCTTTTACCGCCGCAAAATGAATGCTGTCATTTTCGATATCATCATAAACTGCTTCTATTGAGACGTTACTTGGTTCAAAAAAAATCCTATATCTCAATTGTACCGCTTGTTTATAGTACTCACTTTCTCTCTCAATGACAAAATTCTCAATATGTCCCATAATATAACCTCCACTTAAAGAAGATAATGAATTGATCAACTATTATCTTTCACATCAACTCGCTTCATATATAATACGGCACCATTTCGTCGAAATCCCAACTTATGATACATTTCTACTGCAGGTGTATTCTCTTGACTCACATTCAAGCAAAGAGTGATACCATTCTCCTCTGCCCAAGTTAACGCGCCTCTTAAACATTGCATCGATAAGCCTTGTCTTCTTTTGGATGGAATCGTATAAACAGCACTTATTCTTCCATAATGATTATATATATCGGATATTTCCACTTTGGCATACTGACCTGAATTATCTAGAAATATCTTTCCATTTTTGATTTTATGAAGATATACCTCTTGATACTTACTACTATCAATATGGTAAGTCTTCCAGCCAACCTCTTCCTTACAATAATCAGCTTGCTGTATTGACAATAGCGGAATATCTCTCTCAGTGGCTAAATTATAAGTGTATGCTTGTTGCGAACCTGATACATAATACATATAATCTTCAATACAATAGATAATCCTTCCATTTTCATCCTTTAAATCTGTAAATATGTTCTCTTTTGCAAAAATTATGATTCTATTATCAATTAAATACTTTATCATTATCTGTAACAGATGCTCTAAATACTCTTTTGATTCAATATAGCAAATCCACTCATTCCATTGGTTTTTTACAGCAATAAAATGCTTGTGCTTATCATATATCAGATTCTCATATTTTTTACTCTTTATAATACCTATCAACGATAATGTCCACGGTATATTTGAGTATAAAGCTTTTATTACTTCTGCAACATTTTCTACTGCCATTAACACTCCTTATATGATACTGTTTTTCTTACTTCTAATACACATTCCATTACTGATTGCGTAGTTTAATTCCCATACACTGATAACCTGCTTTATTCGCATCTTCATTGAATTCATCAAATCCAAAAGAATTACATGCACTTACTGTCGAACCATATTTTTTTGCTATCTCCTTAAATTCCATAAAGCGTTCTAAAATATAACGTTTGCTTGGTGCCCTACGGGCTACTACTGTTCCTTTTGCAGTACGAAAATTTTGAATATCTGCATCTGGATCAAGATATACTCTTTCAAACTGTTCTTTACACTCCGGTAATATCTCAATTATATTCTTAAGTGCAACATCTGATATTCTTACAAAATCAAGAGCAAAATGCCGAATATGAATTGCTGAAAAAGCTTTTATTATTTCTTCTACAAAGCTTAAATCTGCTAATGGCAAAATCGGTTCCAATATAATACATGTTTGAATATTGTTCTTGACACACTTTTCTGCGAAATAAAACCGTTCCTCATTTGAAGCCGCACCCTTTTCGAGCTTATCTCGGTATTCTTCACTCGGCATTCCATATGTAATAATAACCTGACAACGCTCTTTTGATTTTACAATTTCTTCAAACACATCATCTGTTGGCACACCTTTTGATACAATAACATATTCACATTCAAATTCATTAAACACCTGCAATATTTGTTTCGTAATTCCACTTTCTAAAAGCACCTTTTGGAAACAATCCGTTTTAGGCGAATAATAATATAAAGGATATATCCCCTGCTCCCTATGTTTTTTTATCTCCTCTCTGAAGAAGCTGACATAATTTATATCAATCTGTACAGGAAGAAATTCCTTGCCCTCTTCTTGTCCTAGTGCATTGCAATATACACATTGAAATTCACATCCGATTACCGGCACCACCTCATATATTATTGGGCATCTTTTTGTATTACTATGAACCGCTAAACTTCTTAATTTCTCAATCTTTTCGCATTCTTTATAACATACATCCACAAGTAGTATCCTCCTTATACTTATCTAGTTTATTTTATTCGTTTTCTTTCCCAATAAACTGATTAATGATTTTATTCATCAACCTTTTTCCCTCTTCGTCTTCATCAAATGAGTACTTTATTCTACCTATTCTCAGCTCCTGCGCTAACTGCATACTTTCATGTCGAAGTTGTTCTATTGACTCCCTCGCAATTACCGATTGATAAAATAAACCGGAAAGCTGTTGAAAGAATTCTTTATTTGCTCCCAATCGTGTAATTTCATTTGTGCCCAATCGAAGTCCCCACTTTTCACCTGGTAATAAAATAATATTGGTAGAGATATTCAGTTGCTCTAATATTTGAAATGCTTCTATGGCTCTCTTTTTATTTTCAAAACGAACCCAAAACTGATTTGATTCTGTGTATCCACATTCCTTTGCAACAATGTCAAACCCACGTTTAGAAAGACATTCTGCAAAATACTTGTTATTTTGAATTAATTCTTCTGTATATTCTTTACCATACTTTCTTAATTCGATTAATGCAACTTGAAGCGCTAAAATATGATGTAGATGTGTGTTTGAAACCAATACATCTCCAATTAAATCCATCATTTTTTGCGTAATTTCATTCTTCTCCTTAAAAAGCAGAATCGCTTTTTGAGGGCCCCACAATATTTTATGTGTAGTAGAATGAATAATATCAGCTCCTTCGAGTAAAGGATTCTGAAATTTTCCACAAGCAATCAGCGATATTACATGGGAAGCATCATATACAATAATCGCATCGTTCTTAACAATGTCCTTGATTTCTTTTACAGGATATTGGTATAGAATATAGCTAGAATCAAGAAATATAACTTTCGGCTTGTATCGTTCATACTTCTCCTTAAAGATGTTCATATCAAGATGCATCGTATCATCGTAATTCATTTCTTCTACCTGAACCCCTAATTTTAATGCAATTGGTGCTACAGACAAATGTCCTCCACATGAATCACTCATTTTTAGAAGAACATCACCGGCATTTAACAATGAAAAAAGAAGTATTGTTAACCCATTCACTCCTGATAACAACCTCACGTCGCATTCAGGTACTTGGAAAATATCTTGAACCATATTTCTGGTTATATCATTAATACGGTCAATCGCTCCTATATTTCCGAAGGATAAATTCCCGACCCTCATAGCATTTTGAGGAAGCCTTGAGCAATATTGATCACTAAGTCCAAGTAAATAACAAGATTTTTGTAATTTCGATGCGATATTCTCTGTTGCGATTAATGATATCCTTTGCTCATTATAATCATAGTAATCTCCGATTATTTTCTCTAAGTTGTTTAGACTTTGCATAATTCATTTGCCTCCTTCGCATAATTACACAAAACATCTTTGTATATATCAATTGCAATTTTCAAATTATGCAAGGATAACTTTTCATCCGTACCATGCATTAAATTTAATTCTTCCAACGTTAAAATAATAGGAAAAAAGCCGTAACTGTCCACACCCGCATCTCTAAAATACTTTGAATCCGTTCCGACCGGAGTTACAATTGTCTTTACGTTTGCATTTGAAACATGCTTTGTTATTGCATTCTTAATAAAACCAATTATTTCATGATCCGTTTTAGAATAAGATACCTGATTGGTTCTCTTTATAACTTGTATTTTTATTCTTTCATCATCAAACTCATGACCTAGCTGCTCAATAAACTCACCGACATCGGTGTCTGGCATTAATCTACAATCAAGTACAGCTTCTGCATACTTAGGCTTCACATTTGGTTCACTTTGCGACAAAATTGAAGTTATTGAAATCGTATTATGTGTTAGTATATTCTCTAAACCATATTCCATCTTGACATCACTATGTATATCACCTGATAACTCTATTCCATTATAAAATGGATTCCTGCAGAGCTTTTCTAAAGCTCTAATAATAATATTATTCGCGTTATCTTGAGTCGGACAAGCGCCATGCCCCTCTTTGCCAAATGCACATATTTTTAACCACAAAGTCTTTTTCTGACTATAAGATATAAAAAAATTAATATTTTCTTTTCTTATAGCAAAGGTTCCTTCATCTAGAACTACAAATGGATTTAGATTGGATAAATATTTTTGAACAACAAATTTTGCACCAAAGAACCCGCCTGTCTCTTCATCCGGTACCGACAGTATACACAAGTCTCGTTTCATTGCAAACCCGCTTTTTCGAATGTATAAAGCAACAGCAAATTGTACAATTGCTAAGCCCTTCATATCAATTGTACCTCTACCATAAATGTATTGATCATCAGCTTCTCCCGAAAAAGGGGGATGATTCCATTTTATTTCATCCGCTGGTACGACATCCATATGATTTAAAAGAACCACTCGTTTTTCATTCATTGCAGAGTCTGTAATAAATCCGCAGATACTCTTTTTACCATTTTCATGTTCGTATATTTCATAACGAATATTTTCTTTTTCATATATTTGCTTCCAAAAACAAATAGCCTCCTCAATATTACCTGGCGGATTGCTTGTATTAATTTTGATATAATCCAACAAATATCCTCTTGCTAACTCATAATATGCGTCCATATTTATTCCTTACTAATAACTTTTATCTGATCAATTAGTTTCTGTATCCTGCATCCTTGGCTAAAATCTGTAATGAATGACTTTTTCCCCTCAATATACTTATCATAGAAATCATCAAGTAATTTCATAAAAGAATTCAAGCGAAAATCACCACCATATTCTTTGATGTGATAGATGCTAGGAATATCCTTTTTTATTAATTTCCCTTGCTTATTCCAAATACAAATGTCATTTTGACCATAAATAAGTATCTTTGCATTCTCTGTAAACAGTGTCACCTTCTTAAATATCTCAAATCGAGCAGCTGATATATTTATATAAATTGGTGTTCCCTGATTAGTCAAAACGCTTGCATTTATAGTATCTTCAGCAGTCTGCTTTTGCAAGGAGTCTTTATTATCATAGTGGTATTTTACTTCTATAAAACCATTCCCATTCATCTCATATATTCCTGTTTCATCTATATAAGAGATTAAATCTAAAACATGTGACAAGTGTCCTCCAACTAACCCGCCTCCTAGTTCTTTCTGGCTAAACCAATCAAACTTTCTATGACTATCCTCACTATTCCAATATGTAAAACTATAATCAAAATAGACACATCTAAGTTTCCCATAAACATCATCATCCAGAAGATGTTTTACAAAACTCCAAGATGAATCATACTTATGTTCATGGCAAATTGCCGTCTTTACTCCATATTTCTTACTCATCATTTCTAATTCAACTGTTTGCTCATAGGTAAGCGCCATTGGCTTTTCTAAAATTACATATTTTTTGTTCGATAAAAACATTTTTACATCTTGATAATGATCAGAAACAATACTTGCGATGCTTATCAAATCAACTTCTGCATCTTCTGCAATTTCTTCTTTTGTCTTGTACGTCTTAATACCATACTTATTCGCTATCTGCTCTGTCTTCTCTTGATTTCTACCATAAATACCAACCAAATCAAATCTATCATGCATGTAATAAGCGGGTATATGAACTAAATTTCCAAATCCTGTTCCCACTACTGCAACACGTATCTTATTATCTTTCATAGAGCCATCCTTATCTAGTAACTTTAATTACTTGATATATAATTTTACTCTGGGATTCACTATATATTTTACCTTCATTCATAACTTGATTTAGCATCTCATCTATGTTCATTTTTTTTTGATATTTAAGAAGTAGATTCGCAAATATACCTGTAATTTTTGCACACGCAAAACTCGATCCTTTTAGTAGCGCTTTTTCCCCATCCACCCATACAGTTCGATGAAATATATTTGGCATCCATACATTTACTATATCATTCGTCGCTATCGTAATCTCATTACCAGATTGAACATCCTTTTTCACATCTACTCCGATTACTTTATCAAAAGCGGCAGGATATGTAATAGCTCCTCCTTTATCAAAAGCAGAAATAATTAATATTTTCTTGTCAGCCAATTTTCTGCAAATTTCATCTAACTCGTGATAATTAGGTAACTCGGTGACTCCCGCACTAATATTGATAATATCTACGTCAAGATGAGTATATATATACTTTAATGCTGCCACAAGCCCTTTAGAATCCACCTTACGATCTGCTATTTTTATATTAATAAATTCAACTCTTTTTGTTATTAATGATATAATGTTGATTACCGCTGTACCATGTCCAAACGTGTCAAATCCTTCATTCTCGACTATTTTTTTATTATGCCCTACCTTTTTCCACTCATAAGATTTTATCACGGGATAGCATTCTCGAATACTAACTGACACTCCTGTATCTAGCAGTGCAATTCTTACTTTATCCATAATTCATTACCCTATAACATTTGTTGCAACATCATTCTTAAGAAATCTGTTTAAAATTGCTTCCTGCTTTTGTATCTCCATAAACGAAGGAACAGCACTGCTATGTAACCTTTTCCATCTATTATCTGCATCATTGATTTCCGATAATGTATACGGATTCGGAACGCCTAGTTCTCCGCAGAAATTGGCCAAACGATGCACACGTTCAATTGCTTGCTTTCTGGTCGGTTCTAAATCAACCGTCCATTTTTGAATCAACATAAATTTCCTGTACTCTTTTGGATAAACTAGTTTTCTCTTACTAGACCACTCATCTGATTTAATTTGTCCATAATAATAATATCGGAATAAGTGAAATTCAGCTTGCCATAAATCGTCTTTCAACTCTTCAATTAAACGCATCGTTTTCTCAATATCTTCTTCCGTTTCACCCGGATGGCCGACCACAAAATATGCAGTCGTCTTGATGCCCACCTCCGCTAGAGTTCTTATAGATGTCTTTATTTGCGAAATGGTGATATCCTTTCCCATACGCTCCAACATTTTTTGAGAGCCACTTTCTACGCCAATTCGAACTCTATAAAGTCCACCTTTTTTCCATAGCTGAATCTTTTCAATCTCACACAAAGACTCCTCTATTCTCAAATATCCATCCATATATATTGAAATATTTCTTTTTATTAATTCCATGGATATATCCGACAATGTATAATTCATCAGTGTATCTAACATAAAGAAAAGTTTTTTGCCATGGGAATGATATATCTTTTCAATTTCATCAGCCGTCAGAACTACATTTCTTTGACAATACTCACCAAAGTATTCCTTTTCTGTACAAAATGAACATTTAAATGGACAACTTATAGACCCGTAGCTAGCCGAATATGGATATTTCTTGATATCCAAATCAGACATATCGGGAAAAACATTATCGTTAATTTGTATTTCTTTATATTTGATATCACTTTGGGTATAGACTCGTTGATCTATTGCTAAATTACCTTTTAAATACTCACATAGAATGATTTCGCCTTCTCCTATCAAAATATGGTCAATATAATCTTTTGTAGTCTCAAGAAAACTTTTAAAATCTTCGCTACTTGTATGAAGTTCAGCAATGAATACATTGCCACCCATAAGGATTTTAATATTAGGATATTTTTGTTTCGAAATTTTTGAAACGTATATAGCAGAAGGTAATGAACCTGGTGTAGTTGATAGTCCTAGTATTGGAGGATGGTACTTCTCTAACACTTCTACAATATACTCATCTAAAGCTTGATAATACTCCGAAATAATTGCGTCTAATTCATTTATTTGTTGATCATTTGCATTATAAAGGTAATTCTCATATAATAATCTCTGTATTATGGAATTATAATCACTATCTTTCGAACACCCCATGAATGCCATCATATGATTTCTCAACAAATCATGTCCAACATCATATAGGTTTCCCAAATTCTCTTGCGGCACAATTTTTCTCAACAAATCAAAATATTGTACATAGGTCTTTTTAAAAGCATTTTCTACATTTGCATCTTCTGTATGAACATTAAAATCATTTTTATTTAGATATGCTTTCAGCCTCGAAATGCCTTGTGGTGGACAAAGTGGTGTCCAAAAAGGAAGACACATCAAAAGCATATCCAATTTGTTCTCTGTCATTTTTAATTTCCTTTCCGCTTCACCTACACATGATTGAAAATCATGTGTCTGAACTGTTACACAATTTCACGAGTTCTATCAAATCAATCTTTCCATTACTGAAGCGTGGGAAATTATTGTGGAAGAAAAATTTGCTAGGAATCATGTATGTAGGCAATATATTTTTTAAATGCTTTGTCAAATCCATCGAAATCTTTTTTGAATCAACATCTTTGCAACAAATCTCAACTGCACACAAAATACTGCTACTCTCTTTTGAATAAAAAGCATGCGATACTACTTCGTCTTTAAACGAGTTTACAGCATTTTCTATCTCAATTGGATAAATCCTATAACCACGATGCTTTATCATATTATCCTTTCTTCCTGCGAAGTAGTAGCAACCATTTTTCTCGTACACCATATCACCGGTCATATAATACTTCTTACCCTCTAGAATTGTGAAGTGACATCCTAAAAGATTCTTCTTTTCACCCCAATAGCCACTCATAAGCTGAGCCCCAGCAACATATAATTCACCTACTCCATTTTCTGAACATACCTCGTCATCGTTATGTATCAAGAACTCTACTCCTTCTAAAGGGTAGCCAATTGGTAGAATTCCTTTTTCCAAATCCGATTTATGTACTTCATATAAACAACAAGTAACTGTTGTTTCTGTAGGCCCATATTCATTGATCAACTTTACGTTTGGTACAAGTGTCATAAATGTCATTAAATCACTAATATTTGCGACTTCTCCTCCAAAATAGATGGAACGTAAAAACTTCCACTCGTATTTTGCAAAATTTGAATGATTGCCTACTAGCATAGAGATAATGTTAGGTGTACATGAAAAATCAGTTATCTCGTATCTATGTAATGCATTTACTAAATCATTGATAAAATAAAACCGGTCGAAAATAACTGCCGTGCCACCTGTAACCCATGGCACAAAGATTTCCATCATTACAGGATCGAAATACAAAGGCATAAAATTCAAGAATCTGTTTTCTGAAGTAAATCCACCAATTTGTATTGAGACTTTGATAAAATTAGCCAAGCCTCCCCTCGTTACTGTAACACCTTTCGGTCTTCCGGTAGAACCAGAGGTATATATAATATATACATCCTCTGACTCATCCATTGTTTCGAATTGAATTTCACGCAAACAGTTATCCTCTCTAATCGGTATCTGAAATTCTGCGCAATTCAACAATAAATTTTCAAATGATAAGAGTTTTATCTCCGGATAATCCTCATACAAGCCTCTTTCTGCAAATTCATCGTCAATATACATTGCACAAGGTGTACAGTTTTGGACAATGTAATTCAATCTTTCTCTTGCTGTTTTTATATCAACAGGCACAAAGATTATCCCTTGAAAAATGCATGCATACACAACTGCCATAGTATAAATTGATTTATTTGCTGCTATTATGACTCTATCACCCTTATTAACATTCGCAATATGTAAGGTTTGTTCAACATTCTTACATAACTGAAGAAATGTCCTTACATCCACTTGCTCATTCTTATGAATGAACGCAATACTCAATAAATCATCATTCATTCTTGTTTGTAATAACTTTGTTAGCTCCAATTTCTCACATCCTTTACATTATTCAATTTAGCATTGTTTCTGTTGCTCTATATTACGAATAAGAAAAGGCAATTTTGTTAATATCTCAAATGATATCTCTTCAGAGCCCATATCCACTTCAAAATACTCTTCAAGCTCAACAACTAAATTAATTATGTTAACCGAATCAATACCTAGTGTCTTAATTAAATCGGTTTCATCATCGACTTCTGAAGCATCATGAATGATTTCCAACCTGTCTTTCAATATATAACGAATACCTTCTAATATCTTTTCTTTATCCATATTTCTAAAACCCTCTTTATTCTCTAGACTAAAAACTTCTACATTACCTTTGTATTAATAAGGATAGAGGCCATAATTCTCTAAGCCTTCTCTTTCATCTAATCCCATCATTAGATTCATATTTTGAACGCCAACCTGAGCGCCGCCCTTACCTATGCTATCCAAAACGCTAAACACCACGATTCGATTACGTTTTTCATCCACACTTAGTCCAATATGGCAGAAGTTCGTTGAAACAACTGAAGACACCCATGGATAAGGCATATAGTTCCAAGCACTATCTTTTTTCTCAGGAATATCAATGACCTTAATAAAATAGGAATCTTTATAGAATTCATTGTACACTTCCAAAAGTGACTGTCTGGTAACATGTTCAATTGGGAAACAGTGACAAGCCGATAGAATACCACGAGAGATTGGTACATAGTAAGAAGTAAAATTAATATTTACCTTTTCATTACAGATGCCCATCAACTCTTGCTCAATTTCATACGAATGTCTATGGTTCACAACATTATAGGGTAAAATATTATTGTGCATTTGTGGATGATGAAGAGCAAAATCCAAATCAACACCCGCTCCTGCTGTACCCGACATGCCATCAACAATTATTTTGTCACGATCAATTAGATTTTCTTTAATTAATGGTGCAAGCGCTAATATAGCAGAGGATGAAAAACATCCAGGATTCGCTACAACCTTCGTATTGACGATTGCTTCCTTATGAAGTTCGTTTATACCATAAACTGCCTGTTTTGCAAGCTCCCAATTAGGATGTTTACGTCCATAAACCTCTTCCCATGTCGCTTGCTCCTTTAAACGAAAATCTGCTCCAAAGTCAATAATTCGACAGCCCTCCTGTAAAAACCCACCACCCATTTCTGCTGCTAATCCAGTAGGTGTTGAAAAAAATACAACATTACAATCTTTCCCACTCACTTCTTCTGGCTTTGTAAATTGAATTCCTCTCTTATAGAAATTCTTATGAGTATTCAGTGCCTCCTCTCCATCTCTGCTAGTTGCCCATACTACCTCTACCTGTGGATGTTGAAGCAAAATTCTCAGAGCCTCTGACCCCATATAACCTGTTGCACCATATATTCCCACTTTAATCATTTTCAATTCTCCTTTTCTATACTATAAATCATTCTACCCATTCGCCATTTGCTAAGCGTTTTTGCAACGGACTTCCAAAACTATAGATACGCTCAAATCCCCTATCCGAATAAATCAGTACTTGAGCATTTAAAAAAGGATGAATTCCATTGATAAACGATGGTAGTACAAGACTTCGAAGGAATATATTTCCTTTCATCTGCTTCATATTGTTGCTATATATTATTAAGTCTGTACCTCTGGATGTATCTTCGCGTGGGATTGCTATCATAATACTGTAATTGCAAGAATACATTTCTCCTTGGTATTCAAATCCCGTATCCAGTAATTTGACTTGTGACCTCTTTAAAATATCATTCAGTCCACTATTTTGACATACTGTTGTTCCAATAAAAATACGATTGCATCCATTCTTTGGTTTATGTACCAGACCCTTAATAATTGGATACTCAATATATAAATTTGTTTCCACACCATTAGTTGATGGACGTGAGAATTGTTTTGCAATTCGGTTTATAATTATCTTTGCATTTTCATCGTTATAAGATTCGGGAATAACTACCTCCATCGGTCCAAGATATACATCCAGTAACCCGATTCCATTAAGAGTATTCCTATGTGTTATTTGATTCTCCACTGTTACATCACCAGTAGAAGATATGCGAAAAATATAATTCCCCTTTCTATCATTCATAACCTCAAAACGCTTTTGATTCACAATAATAGAATTCGTTTGATTTACTATGGTCACTGGTAAATCTAGTTGAAAACTGTTTATATCTATTGTATCAATCTTAACTATATTATCTGCAATATCCAATGAAATCTCACCGCCTGTTTCCTTCATGAAGTCAATTGAAGATATATAGTTTGTCTTTGCATATCTGTACCGATTTGTTTTGAACAATACTTTTGTTGGGTTAGTTTTTTTTCGCATTGCAAACAACTTATCGTATAGCCAATTGCTATACCGAATCTCATAATCTGCATTGTGATCGGTCTCTTCCATTACATATAGTTGAAAATTTTCTTTCTGTATCTGTTTAAAATACTCTGATGTTTTATAACCACCTTCATGTATCAACAGGTCTTTATCACCAGCAAGAATTAAAGTATCAGTATTATATAGATTACATAGATGTGGTACAAATGGAGAACAAAACATTGGAGCAATTCCAGCAAATAGATGCGGATGATTTTCTGCCAATATCCAAGTTGCATATCCCCCATTCGAAATACCCGCCAAATAGATTCGTTCATCATCCACTGGAATGATGGATTTAATTAATTCTAAAGTCTCAAATACCGCAGGTTCACCAATATAACCTCCAGTAGTTACACCTTTTAGCGAGATTTGGGCAATTACCGCTTTATGACGATTACATACTAAGTTAAAATTATCGGGCGTATAATCATACCTCTTTGTATTAAGAAATAATAAAACAGGATACTTGTCACATGTTTGATTAGGTAAAGTCAGCTGAACATGTTCCAAGTTACCATCCAGGCTTGAGTGAAAATAAATACGCCTTGTACGATTGTTAAATTGCTTCACTACATTTTCCTGTGTACAATCTTTTAATATGTAATTTACCTCTTGTAAATATTGATGAATATTTTCACCCTCGCGAATCGATTCAATCCTCGCCTTGATATTTACCTTTTGTAACACCGTTAGAGAATTCATTCTTAATTTATATTGTTCATATAAATCATCACAAATGCGATTCATATCGTTGAGAACTATTTCAATCACCGGACCAACATACTGCGCATCGATGTTTACGCAAGTAACCTCAAGATAAACAACCGAATTCTGATCCCATTCTTCAAAGTTGATATTGCTTTTAACTAATGGCTTTAATTCCTTTTGCGATAATAATGTCATATGCTGATCATAAATACTTACTGTAAACAGTGTATCTAATGATATATGAACAAAATCGTGAGGAAGTATTACAAATGAGAAATCTTTATTCTCACGCAAATCAGTATTGTCAAAAAGAAGTGTGAATTTTTTCAAACTTGTATATTCAACATAATCCTTAATGATTTCTCCTCTAAGACTTAATGCCTCTTTTTCTAACTGCATGATTCTAGGTGATATAATGGAATAGTGGTCAAAAGGGTCTACTTCCATAATGATATTACTATTGCCTCGTGGCAAATTATAAATGACACTATAGCTCCTAAAACTAGCAACTTGCGAGTTAAAAATCAAAGCATCCCCAATCCAACATTTCCCTCTACATCGACCATCAATTGATATTATGACAGTTTCTGGGCTATCCACATGTATGACAGCAAACAAATACAGTCTACATGTACTACTGCTTGTTACTTTTTCATATATTTTCATATTGCCAATTCTGTCTGCGCAATCGGAATAGTAATGCACTTTCGCGGACGAGCCATTCGCAAACTGAATCTGGTTTTGATCTTTAACAGTGATTACACCCTTAAAAATTCTTTGTAAATCCACCTCTAAGGAATCTGTTGGCGCTACAGGTTCTGTACAATACACATTATTAATTCTTATTGGTTCATTTTTGATATTCACTACGACTGGCATGGAACAATCAATAGAAATACAATTCATTCAAATCCTCCTAAACTATAATTAAGGTTTCAGCCTATAAAGGCAACCATATATCATCCTTTATTCAAATGTCTCTTTATTGTTTCTATCAAGGTATTGATGTTTCGATAATTATATGGGAGCAATGCATCCTCTTCAAAAATAATATCAAAATTATTTTCTAATTCTACAAGAAGCTGTATCGCCTTAATTGAGTTGATACTATATACTTCGAATAAATCCGCCTCTCTATCTATAACATCATCTTTCTTTATTAATCCTTGATTTATCATAATCGCTTCTATTTTTTTATAGATTTTACTGTCGTTCATTTTAAAGACCATACCTTTCTTCAACACGCATCTAACAACGGAACCCTTATGTGCGCTTCTTTTATTTAGAATTATACAGATACTCGTTGTGACAAATACTTTTATTCAAATCTTAGCAACCTTAAGACAAGTTTCCACAAGCATTTATTTGATTCTTGAAACGATTAAAGATTTCTTTTCTGTTCATTTTGATATTCGAAGTCATCATCCCATTCTCAACTGTAAAAGCAATATCAGATATGATAAAATCATTCACTCTATAGTCCTTTGGAAGTGATGCATTGACTTTTCTCACTTCATTTTGTAATAGCTCATTAGTGACAGAATTATCTTTTGGTACAATTACTGCCACGAGTCCAGGCATATTATCACCAAACACTATTGCCTGTCGAATTAAATCCAATGCATATAGTTCTTTTTCTATTGTCAAAGGATTAATCTTAAGTCCTGTTGACATAATGATTACATCTTTCATTCTACCCGTTATATACAGGAATTCATCTTCATCAAAATAACCGATATCACCAGTTGCAATCCAACCATCACTTAAGAATACTCTTTTGTTATCTTCTTCATTTGCATCAATATAAGAATCCCCCCATAAATATTGAGATGAAACAAGAATTTGACCATCTTGGTCTAATTTTACTCTCTTATTCTCAAGTATTTTTCCGACACTACCTATTCTGTTATTTCCTGGATAGTTTAGCGCAATCATACCGGATTCAACCAATCCATATCCCTCATAAATCGTGAGTCCTATATCACAAAAAGTTTCCAGCAAATACGGACTAACTGGTGCAGCTCCAGTAATCATAAGCCTGATATTTCCACCAAACAATTCATAGATATTTCTAAATAACTTTTTTTGAATTTTACGCTTTATATTTGTTGGTAGTATTTTCTTAATCATTAGAAAAAGTTTGTATAATACATGCAATTTCATTGAATTATTAATTTTATTTTTTAAAGTTTCACCAATCTGTTCAAAAACAAAAGGAACTGCCTGAAATGTTGTAGGTTTATATTTGCGCAATCCCCATAATAATTCATCTGGTTTTACTACAGCCAAATTAAACCCAATAAGAATTGCTGCATAAACATAGCATCTGGATGAAAACTGAGACATTGGTAAAAACAACAATACTTTATCCGTATCACATAATTTAAATTTATCAATGCATGTATGTACAAACTCTTCTGGACATTTATATTTAACCGCTAATCCCTTTGATCGTCCTGTTGAACCAGATGTGAAAACAATCGTAAACAAATCCTCAGCCATAAATGGTGATGACTCAATTGAATTACTCTGTATATTAACAGTATTCGTATTTAACCAGTCTTTCACTTGATCCAAATATAATATCTTGTTCTTTTGTTCAATACTATTCTCATATACTTCATCAACGATTAATAATTTCAGATTGTATTGTGTAAACAATTTCTCTGACTTCATAAAGTTATCATTTTGGTGAAAGGCGACCATTATATATCCACCAAGTATACACGCAAGATCAACTACTAAATATTCATAACAGTTTTTGCACAGTAAACCGACTCTATCACCTTGCTCTATCCCTTGTTTCTTAAACAATTCATACATCGATACTACATCGTAATAAATATCATTGAATGACTTGTGTTTATTTTTATCATATTCAATATAATTACACGTATTGTTCTTTAATTTTAAAATGATGGAATGCATTTTATCCCTGCTTTCATATAAAAATTAACCTTTAATTATAAATCATCTTTCGAAAATCATCATTTTCTTTCAGAGTTCGTCTCACTAACGAATTTATTCTCTCTACTTTGGCATGTTCTGTACAATCAAAAGTTTCACAATAATGACATTCTTCACACATTTCATGGCAAAATTCTGGATCATCGTAGAATTTCTTTATAAATCCATTTAACTTTTTATTATCGATAAGATATTGATTCGCATTATGAGAAGTAAATAGATATAATAAATCGTACAGATTTCCGTCATAACTACGTTCAAAATAAGCTTTCATCGTCCTAATTATGTCACATGATAAAACAAATTGTCTTCCTTGAATCTTAAAATTATGTATTCCACAACTCTCATAATAGTGCATATCTTCCGGTCTGATCCAACACATCTTCATGTACGAATAATCATCATTAGCCTTTTCATATAAACATCGATTGGCGAAATAATCTTTGATCGACTCTGGTGATTGAGACGTACCATGTGATTCATGATTATAATGGAACATTTTATATGGACAATTTCTACGACATACATTATTCGCAATAATTTCAACGCCTTCGCCAAAAGCTTTGCATATATCTCTTAACTTTACAAAATCACGAGTAATATCTGCGTCCACTACAATTCGCTTCACTCCCAATTCCTTATAAAAAATAGCTTTTGCTGGCGAATTTATTTCACATATAGTAGAAGCTTTGATGTTAAATTCCAGTCCTGTAGAAAACGATATTTCTATTAAAGCAGGTGATGCAAGTGTTAGATTCCTAATTCCTATATCCCATATATTCCGCAGAAGCATTTTTATTTGATTGGCTCCATTTAATGAGAATTCTTGATTTTCTAAACATGATGGATTCAAAACATAATTAAGTTCTATTCCATACTGTTTAGCTTGTCTAACATACTCTTCGAGTCGGCTCAAGTCAACTTGCGGTAAAGCACTTAAAACACGTCCTGAATTACAAATGTCTCCCTTTGTAATTTGCCCATACACTTCCATAACACGACAATCTTCATACACTGCATTTAACTCCGCAATCTTTTCGAGAGTACTCAAAGAAAAATCCGCTGGAATACTGAAACAAGGCATAAATCAATCCTCCACCCCAAATTTATATATCTTTATACACCTTAACATATCAGACCTAGAATGTTTTATATAGGTGCCCATTCTTTCATCTGTCTTGCAATCTTATAGCTACGAATACTAGATTTAAGCAGCATAAGCAAATTTAATTCAATCTCTTCTAGACCACAATCATCTATTCCATATTTTTCAAACGTGATATCACGCACTGAAATAAATCTATCGACTATCGTTATATCAACATCATATCTTACGACTCGATCAGCTAACCATATTAAAGCTCTAAAAATATACTTTCTACTGTCCTTTTCCAAGGATTGATACTTTGCCATAATGAATTCATGACGAGCAATATATGCATTGATACATTCAAACGAACGATTCGTAGCTTTTTCCGATGTTATGCTATTATTCCTAAAAAACATATTATAATGATATAATGATTCGTAAGAAACCGCTAATTCTCCTGCTCTCTCTATTAACAGATGCATAACCGCTGTATCTTCATAATCTTGACCAATCGGAAATCTAAGATTATCAAATAGATTCTTCCTGTACAGTTTATTCCACAACGTTACATCATTGTGATTAATGTTAAATCGTAATGCATCTATAATATTATCGTAATAACAGTCACACGATATAGAAAATTTAACTTTACTGTATTCACCATTATTATAAATACGAGTGTAGTTGCATACCGCAATTGAAGACTTATATTCTACCAACATGCGATATAATGTTTCGTACATTTTTTCATCGATCCAATCATCGCTATCTACAAATCCAATAAGATCACCACTAACTTTCTCTAAGCCAAAATTTCTAACATAGGAAATCCCCATATTTTTATCTAGTTGGTAATATCTAATATTATCATTTTTTTCGGAAAAACTATTGCATATTTGTTCGGTATTATCCGTGGAACCATCATTAATTATAATAATTTCTATATTCTTATATGTCTGTTTTAAAATAGATTGCAAACATCTTTCTAAATACTTCTCTACATTATACGCAGGAACTATCACTGAAATCTTCTCCATATTTATACTCTCTGTCACAACTCATCCCCCTTTACATTCTTTAATACATTTCAATGTTAACTTTCTAGTAGTTTTCTGATACACCAAAAGGAGCAGACGCAAGTGTTTTTCACAAGTCGCTTTACACTACCTTTATGCAACCTTTCATTCAACCCAAACTACATATATAACCTGTATATTTCTAAATTTTATATTTATTTACCTGATTTTCCCTTTTATTATACCAAAGTATGACTACTTGCACTAGTTATTGTCTCTAAAGCTATTAATAAGTAAATCTTATAAATGATAAGGTAAAGTGTAAACTGAAAATCCCATTTGAACTTCAAGAACCCCATATTGAATAAATGTACATTTTTACCTTCCCCCCTTTACTGCCGATTACCGTGTCCATCTGAACTGCCGGAAGGTCAGGATGAGCTTCCATGTATTCCATAAAGTCGCTGTAAGTTCTTCCGGACCGGCATCAGCGGTCAACCTTAAACTCCGGTTTCTTGTAGCGGGGACGGTATTTCACCTTGCGTGGCAGGATGAACATAGTTTACAGAAAGCCGCTGAAGGCCGTTTGCACTTATCTCTACTGCAGATGTTTTTTGACTTACAAGTACTTTTCCACTTGCAGGCATTATACACCCATCCGGCGCATCCGGTTTTCTATTCATAAGAATACACTTCTTTTGCTTTAGTTGTACGGTCCTTACCCAACTGTGATGCGATAGATCCGAAGGATAGTTTTTCTCTAAGACATGACTCGATTTCGAGCCGTTCTTCATATGTTAAATACTTAGACATGCTTATCTCCTTATCTGCCGCCGGTAAAAGATAAGAATAACAATTTAAAAAGTAACAGGCAACATAAAAACAGGAAGCAGATGTAAAAACATCTTACTTCCTGCTTATTATAGATATTTACTTCAAACCTTTATAAAACAAAAATCCATAGTCTTTTTGTAGAAAAAGAAACTGCCATTGAGTATATGGTATGGATTTTTATTTTACAATTGAGGTTATAAAAGATAATATGGATTATTTTCTACTAACCTATTTTAAATCTGTATTATATAAAGATGGATTATTGTTCGGTTATCCATAATTATTCAAATCATCTGAAAACATTCTTTATAATAAAAAAAGCATGTTAAGGTATTTTCCTTAACATGCTTTGATCAGACGTTAGTCGCACACTCCATTAAAAGGCCCTAAAATCCTGTAAACCGCATATATGCCATGGTTACAGGCTTTTAGAGCCTCCTATAGAATCATTATATTATAATACTAAATTAGCCTTACTGACCCATCTGCTTTGCATGCTTCTCAAAGAAGTTGCATCTAGGTATTGACTAGTTGCCCATCTTCTTAGCTAGCTTCTTAAAGAATTTGCTGCGCAAATTCTTATGAAGTTGCATCAAGACATAGTTATTTGCCCATCTGCTTAGCAACTTCTTCTGCGAAGTTCTCAGACTTCTTCTCAAGGCCTTCGCCTGTCTCAAAGCGTAAGAAGCGCTTAACGGATACGCTAGTGCCAACCTGCTTGGAAACGCTTGTAAGGTACTGGGCAACGCTCATCTCGCTGTCCTTAACATACAGCTGATCAACCAGACAGAATTCCTTCAACTCTTTGTTCAGACGGCCTTCAATCATCTTCTCGATGATATTCTCAGGCTTCTTAGCATTTGCTTCATCATTCTTGATCTGAGCCTTAATGATTTCCTTCTCATGCTCAATGAACTCTGCGGAAATCTCGGCCTGGGTCACATACTTCGGAGACATAGCAGCGATCTGCATTGCAATATTCTTAGCAGCTTCCTGAACCTCAGCATTGTTTACGGAGCTTTCTACTTCTACAAGAATACCGATTCTGCCGCCGCCATGGATATAAGAAACAACAAAACCGTTATCAGCCTTCATCTGCGCAAATCTTCTGATGCTCATATTCTCACCGATTACAGCAATCAGAGAAGATAAAGCTTCCTTCATGGTCAGGGAAGAGTCCAGTGACCATTTCTCAGCCAGGAAAGCATCAATATCTGCTGCGCTGGTCTTAGCAGCCTGTGCTGCAACTGCTGCAACGAAATCTCTGAACTTCTCATTCTTTGCAACGAAGTCAGTCTCACTGTTAACCTCAACGATAGCTGCAACCTTACCATCAGCGCTTACGTTCGTATCTACAATACCTTCTGCTGCAATTCTTCCTGCCTTCTTCTCAGCAGCAGCAAGTCCTTTTTCTCTTAAGAATTCCACAGCCTTGTCCATATCACCATCCGTTGCTGCAAGTGCCTTTTTGCAATCCATCATGCCTGCGCCGGTCATTTCTCTTAACT
>JAEZJW010000088.1 GCA_023415595.1 Bacillota bacterium | reverse complement strand
CCGCCCCCAGCTCAAGCCCCAGTATCTTATTGACGATGTCTTCCTTCGCTGTCAGCATGATCACACCGATATGAGCCGCATTCTGTAACCTCTTAAGAATATCATACCCATCCATCCCCGGAAGCATAACATCCAGAATGATGGCCTCGGGATTGAATTCCCGCAGCACATCGATGGCCTCATCCCCACGATAGACCGTTTCAACCGTATACCCTTCTCTTTTCAGCGCATATGCAATTGCATCTGCTATTTTATGCTCATCTTCAATGACCAGGATTTTTTCTTTCACCATATCATCCTTTCTATATAGAAAATATAATTGCCAATTCTTCAGCAACATCTCGTATATGCCAAGTTGTTTTAATAAAATTATATAGGACTTCCAGCATTTTAACAATATACTATTACCTGATATCGGCGTTATGATTACACCAAAAGTAAGTTTTCCTACATCATATTAATTATAAAGAGTATTACATGAATTACAGAATCTTCTTTACAAAATGCAGTGAACAATTATATAATATGACTATAGTCATATTGTGAGAATAGTCAGGAGAGTGAAACCATGTCATTATTTCAACAGCAACGAGAACAGGTAGGACAATTAATACTGGATACATCCATTGAATTATTCCGGAAGAATGGATATGAAAAAACGACAGTTGATGAAATTACAAAAGTTGTCGGTATTGCCAAGGGTACTTTTTATAATTTTTTCGATTCTAAAAGGGATGTTCTTATGAAATGGGCCGTTCAGGTATTTCAAAAGCTAGACTTTCAGCAAGCATATCATAATCAAAATACTTTTCGGCAAAACATAGGTGTTATGATTGGCCTGACCGTCACATATATCCAGGAGGAAGAAGCACTGTTTGTCAGTTTCCTAAAAGAACTGGCCACGAAACAGGGCGTTGCTGAGAATGAAGAACAATTCGATTTTGCCGGTATCATGGATTTGATCGCTGATCATTCCTCCGACCATGATAACATTACCGGCAAGGATAAAACCATGAAAATTAACGTCCTGAATGATTCCCTATTTATGGGGATCATTCGCTGGTTCAATTCGGGAAAGACAGCTGACAGCTTATATCACTATTTGCTGGATATTATTGATATATGCTGTTACGGTATTCTCTGCGCGAAGGAGGAACAATAAATGAAAATAACTGCGGTAATGGGTAGTCCGACGAAGAATGGCAATACCTGCGTATTGGCAAGGGAAGTCCTGAGGGGAGCGAAGGATACCGGCGCGGAAACAGAAGAAATATTTTTAGCTGAGCATCATATTGCATATTGCATAGGGTGTATCGGAAGAACCTCAAAGCACTGTATGTCAACCGGGAAGTGCAATATCAATGATGATGCTGAAGCTCTTAAGCAAAAACTATATCAAAGCGACGGTATCGTTCTGGCAACACCGTCATACGGTATTATGCCAACCGCAGTAATGAAAAATTTCATAATTGATCGGATTGGCATGTTCACAGCTTATACTTCCGGCTTCGGCGGAAAATATTTAGTTGGTGTATCTACCTGCGGCGGAATCGGTGCGAAAACAGTGGCGAAAGATATCGTAAAACGTTTTATTGCCGGCTTTCATCGAAGGAGTTATGTTACTGGTTATTTAGGCGTCGCTATCGGATATGAGAGAATCGAAAACAAGCCGAAGGCGATGGCGGCGGCATACAGACTAGGAGTGAAGCTGGCACAGGATATTTCCCGGAAAAAGAAATACCATCTCCAGGGCTTTAAGGACAGACTGATGATTACTTTAATAGTAAAGAAAATCATTCTGAAGAACATATATACCAATAAGGACGGTGATATGAAAGCTGTCTACCAGAATCTCGTGGAACGCGGAATGATTAAACCTTCTGCCATGTAAGTAAAAAGGCTCATACTTTTGCATGAGCCTTGGTGTGGTCTATATGGTCAGAACCCACCTTTTGAACGCTTATCAGGGCTCAACGATTGTTGATCAGATCATCAATTTCACTCAGATGCAGCTTGAAATGCCTCAGATAATCGATAATCATGTTTTTTAGCGAAACTGTGTTATTTAAAGCGTTAATCCATAGCTGATCCAGCTTTTCAGTGTTCACGTTATTGATTACATGAACTATATGATAATTTAAATATTTCCATAATTGGACCAGGTCCTGCCATTCCTCCTCCTGATAGTTCTGTATAGCGATCCATCTGTCGTTATTACCCAGGTTTGCGTAATCGGGATAAATCAACGGACTTATTTGATACTGCAGATGCACGATCCTATGGAGATTATTTGAAGCCGAATCCACCAGATGTCCAACAATCTGTTTGATTGTCCTGTTTTGGCTATTTCTTCTCTGTGTTATGATATCCTCCGGAAGCTGCAACAATTTCAATTCCCACTCACCAATCAGCTTTAATAATTCTTGATTGTTCTTCGTAAATTCATTCATGATATAATTCCTTTCCGTACTGAAGTTAATAACATTTGCAAATGATTAACAGTATGGTATCATAATAGCAGTAAAGAGTAAAATTGTTGATTTCTATAGAATCATTCAGAAAAATCGATAGGTAGGTGCATGCAATGGAATTAAGGCAATTAAATACCTTTCTTAAAGCAGCTGAATTGAAGAGCTTTACAAAAACAGCTCTGGATCTGGGTTATGCTCAATCTTCCGTTACCTCTCAAATTCAAATGCTTGAGCAGGAATTAAAGGTGAAGCTATTTGAGCGCTTAGGCCATAAAATTGCGTTAACAGCCGAAGGGGAGAAGCTTCTGCCGATCGCTATTAGCATAATAAAGCTTTCCAATGATGCGAAAAACATAGCCGTCAACTCGGATATTCCCAGTGGGCGTCTGATCATCGGTGCTGTGGAATCCTTATGCGTAGCGAAACTGCCCGAACTTTTAAAAGAATATCGCACTCGGTATCCTGATGTGGAGATTACAATCAAATTCGGTGATAAAGCCGAGTTCCTGCGCTCATTAAAGGATAGCACTCTGGACATAGCCTTTTTTCTCGACCAAATAATAAACGATGGTGATTTCATATCCACTTTGGAAGTTCCGGAGCCAATGGTTCTTTTGTGCTCTCCGGATCATGCTTATGCCTCCAGAGAAAGTATCCATCCTGAAGACCTATCGGGTCAACCATTGATTTTAACAGAACCCGGCTGTGGCTATCGGATCCTTTTTGATACGATCCTGTCACAATTTAGGGTGAAACCCAGTTCAGTGATTGAAACAGGTAATGTTCAGACCATCAAACAGCTGACAATAAGCGGGATAGGTATTGCTCTTCTGCCGAAGACTTCAGTGGAGAAAGAGCTTTCCCAGAAACATCTTGTAAGCTTGAATTGGAATGGACCGGATTTCCCCATCTTTACTCAGGTGCTCTATCATAAGAACAAATGGATGTCTGCCGCTCTGAAAGCCTTTATCGATTTGATGCATGAAGTGTTGCATTGAAGAATTACTTGCTCCCCTTAAGATAACAGATTCTATATTTAATCTGTCCTTCTTAAGGGGAGCTATCATATTCCTATTATTTTATTACTTTATAGCTCCTCATCATTTCATTATCTTCATGATCCAGGATGTGGCAATGCCATACATACCCGGGTTCGGTGGTCGGATCAAACGGGAATAGATTTTCACCCGGTTTGACCCCACCCGAAGGAACATCCTGAGGCGCAAAGCGTACCTTGATTCTTGTTACCTGACCTGGATTCATTCTGACAGTATCCTTCCAGCCTAATTCATTATCGTCAGGTATAATCGGACCATTCGGAGATAAGAACGGTTCCACAGGTACCTCAATGGTCGGATGCATTAAGGGCGCCATCCCGTTAACCTCTTCCCATTTTATCAAGTATCCGTCAGAATCAAAATCCTGGCGGTTTAACAGCTGGAATTGCACAAGATGCAGATGAATCGGATGGGAATCTGCAGTCAGATTAGCGATTACCCACTCTTCTGTGGAGCCAACAATCGGAAGCTCAGAGGTGGGTGATGACCACATTTGTCCATTTAATAAAACCATAGTCGGACCATTCGGTCCCATGACCTCATTCAACGTTAAAATTCTTCTTCTATCCGGTTTTAAGAGTGGAAGGCTGCTTAACTTATCAGGAAGTTTTCTGGGTTTCACAGGCTTCCTCGCATCGGACGGAACTGTAAATTGCATAATCTGTCCTACCGTATTAGGATCCGGACCTTCTCCTCCGGGATAAGGAGCATTCGCATCATTGAGTAATCTGATTTCTGTTCCCGGAGGGATCTGTGAAAAATCAACCAATAGATCTGCACGCTCTCCGGGTGCGATCAGTAATGAGGTCAGCTCTGCCGGCTTCGGTAAGAGACCACCATCACTGCCGATTTGGGTGAAGGTCATACCATTTGACATTTTCAAATGATAAAATCGTGCATTGGAGCCATTTAATACACGGAAGCGGTATTGATGGCGGTCGACATTAAGATTTGGCCAAACCATGCCATTTACCATTATTGTGTCCCCAAAAAACTCCGGCACCCAGTATGGGTGAATATCCGGATTGACTCCTACATTATTAAATAATAGGGAACCATCCGTATAAAACATACGGTCCTGTATCACCAGGGGAATTTCATACTTGCCCTTTGGTAAGCATAGCCTTCCTTCCGTACCTGAGCGGTCCCGAAGCAGATAGAATCCGGCTAGACCTGCATAAACATTTAATCGTGTTATACCCAGTGCATGATCATGATACCAGAGCGTAGCGGATTGCTGTTTATTCGGATAGCAGTATTTCGATGTTCTGTAATCCGGTCCATGCTTTCCGTCAAACGTAAACCATGCCTCAGGATGTCCATCATCGACTGATTTATTCTCGCCACCATGCAGGTGGGTTACTATCGGAACAGGAAATTGAGCCTTCTCAAAGCCCGGAGGAAATGCCGGCCAAGGCTTTGGCAGATTATGTGCCGGCATATGATTGGGGTTAGCCCAATGTAACGTTGGATCAACAGCAAACAGATGACTTCCTTCTAGTTTATTAATCCACTTTACTTCTATTGGTACACCGCGGGTGGCTTCAAAGGTTGCACCAGGTGCACTTCTCGAATACTTCGCTTTACCTTTCTTTTCATCATAGATAAGACCGCCATACCCCCATACCTTCGTCTTACGAAACCCGGGAGGAAGAATCTGCTGTTCAAACTCACTGATATCAATTGTATAGGAATGTTTTATCCTGCTATGCCCGAATGGTCTCCATTTATTTGATATGCATGGTTTATATACCGGAGGTTTCGATAATTGATTAACATACTTCGGTATATCCATTGGATCTAGTTTTATCGGCTGCACAATCTGATCATTATTCTCTTTCTGATTTTGTATCTTTAATTTTTTATCATTTATTTTATTTTTGATGCTATGATATTTACTTTTCGCTTTATATAACAACATGAAATCGCCTCCTACAAATTTTGTCATATTATATGATATGATAATAATGACAAAAAGGTGTAAAATACTACACATCATGTGGTTTACCTACAATTATTTTAGCCCAATAACAGATGCCGATAAGAAGAGCGTTTAGTTACCATTCAATAATTGCTGCACCGCTAAGGCTAAGAACATAAAATTGGAGGATCCGCCTCCCAGTACATATTCCACCTGCTGCCACAGATAGGGGAACACTAACAGCTCTGGAAAGTCAGGACGGATCAGCGCAGTACCCGATATGACTCCTCCTGGAATATACGACCAGTCGGCGCGATTAAGTCCATAACCGACGGTAGCCGATTTGACGCCAACTCCCGATGCAAAGGACATTGTATTAGAACCGGGATGACAGCCTAGAACGAAGTTCAACGCATTGAAAATCATTTCAGGCTCGAAAATATCAGGATACGCCTTATACAGGTAATAATACTCGAAGCCCAGTCTCTGGATCCCCCAGCCTGCTCCCCAGATATGCGGGCGATACGGTATCCCGTATGGCGTTTCGGCACTCTGCTGCTCATACTGTTCTTTCAAGGCCGGTAACGCCTCCCGAATCGCTTTTGTGAATCCGGCATCCTTCAGCATTTTTTCAGCCCGTCCCACAAACCAGCCTGCTTTATCGATGTTATTGACGATAAATTCTGTCTCCGACAGCAAAAAGTCTCCAAATTCCTGTTCTCCTGTCGTAAGCAGTAATTCTACGGCAGCCTGAATTTTAGCCAATCTGGCTCGGCCGGTCCCATCCGTTACTTTG
>JAEZJW010000078.1 GCA_023415595.1 Bacillota bacterium | reverse complement strand
TGAGGTTCAGCTGGTAGCGGGAGCTGCGGTCACCTCAAAGCGCTGCGATCTTGGTATGCGTGTCATGGATGCAGGTAAGGATTATTTCACTGACAAAGCACCCCTGACCACTCTGGAACAGCTGAAGAGGGCTAGGGATAAGGTGGCTGACACCGGTAAGAAGTATATGGTTTACTATAGCGAACGGCTCCATGTGGAATGTGCAGTCTATGCCGGATATTTGATCGAGGAAGGTGCCATCGGAAAGGTGGTTCAGGTACTCGGGCTCGGACCCCACCGCCTGAATGCTCCGTCCAGGCCGGACTGGTTCTTTATCAAGGAAAACTACGGGGGAATTCTCTGTGATATCGGAAGCCATCAGATCGAACAATTCCTGTTCTATGGCAAGGTGAAGGATGGAACCATCGTCAGGAGTCAGATCGGTAATTATAATACACCCGATCATCCCGAGCTGGATGATTTCGGTGATTGTAACATCGTTGGGGACAACGGAGTGACGAATTATTTCAGGGTTGACTGGTTTACTCCGGACGGACTCGGTACCTGGGGAGACGGAAGGACCATCATCCTGGGAACAGAAGGCTACATCGAACTCAGAAAATATATCAATGTCGGTACCTCTAAGGACTCCAACCATGTATTTCTGGCTAACGGCAGGGGAGAATATCATTACGAGGTAACCGGTAAGGTGGGTTATCCCTACTTTGGACAGCTGATTCTGGACTGCCTGAACCGGACCGAAAATGCAATGACCCAGGAACATGCCTTTAAGGCAGCTGAGCTTTCCGTCAAGGCACAGCTTGCAGCGGTGGAGCTGACCGGAAGACGGATATAAGAATTCATAGAAAACTTACGAGAGTAAATGGGATGGAACTCCAATACCATATCCTTTGCAGAATTTATCTGTTAGTGGAGGTTGATTAGTTGAGAAAAGTAAAGCTTGGCATCATCGGCTGTGGCGTCATCAGCCATACCTATATCTCTAATATCAAGGCAATGTTTCCCTGGCTGGAGATTGCAGCCTGCTCCGCAACCACGCTCGAGAAGGCAGGGAAGGTAGCAGCCCAGTATGGGATTCCCAAAGCCTTAAGTACGGAGGAGCTTCTAAAGGATCCTGAGATTGAGATTGCAGTTAATCTCACCACACCGGCGGTCCATACAGAGCTTAACCGGCTTATCCTGCAGGCAGGAAAGCACCTGTTCTGTGAGAAGCCCTTTGCCCTTACATTAACGGAAGCGAAGGAAATCCTTGCTCTTGCAAAGGAGAAGAACTTAAGGGTCGGCTGTGCTCCGGAGACCTTCCTTGGCGCCGGCCTCCAGACCTGCAGGAGAGTAATTGATGAGGGTTTTATCGGCAAACCGGTCATGGTAACTGCCAATATGACCAGCTCTGGAACCGAGACCTGGCATGCGTCACCGGAATTCTATTATAAGAAGGGTGCAGGACCGATGCTGGATATGGGACCCTATTATCTGACAGCACTGGTTGCACTGCTGGGACCGATCAGCAGTACGGCTTGCTTTTCCAGTACGGGCAGAAGCACCAGGACAATCTATAGCGATCCTTTAAGAGGAAAGACGATAGAGGTGGAGGTACCGACCTCCTATACCGGTATCCTACAGTTTGAGAATGGAGTCCACGGGAATATTAATATGACCTTTGATGCCTGGCATTCCACTCTGCCTAAGCTGGAGATCTACGGAACAGAAGGGACTCTTCTGGTACCGGATCCGAATATGTTTGGGGGTAAGATCAAGATCTTCCGTAAGGAAAGAGTTCTGGATTCGCTGAACCAAAATCACTTAACCGGTAAGGAACGGCCTTTTTCCACTGCTTATGAGGAGCTGCAGGAGATACCGCAGCTGTATGAGGAGCCACTGGAGTATATGAGGGGTCTCGGTATCATGGATATGGCCTATGCACTGGTGGACGGAAGGAAGCACAGAACGAATGAAGAACTGGTCTATCATGTAACGGAAGCCTTATTAAGCTTTGATCTGGCAGCTGATGGAAATCAGGTATACCGGATGTCCTCCACCTGTGAACGGCCCGAGCCGATTCCTTTGGGACGAAGCTTCGGGGAGCTGTATTGAGCCAGGCGCAATCAAGCCAGCTTGGAGGGATAACAGCATAGCCGATTTTTATAATCTGATTTTAATCTGTTTATAAATATTTCCTTGTTGTATTTTTCCAACAGAGTAGTATATTCATATTGTAGCATTCATTATGCAGGGCGGATGTCTCATCCGCCCTGACTATTTGCGCGTAAGTAAAGTAAGCAAAGTGAACAAACAAGTTTGTTCACTTGAGTAAGCTTGCTTACAAAAATGCGAGCGCGCGCGCGACCCTTAGAAACATGCGAAGAGTGTTTCTAAGGGTAAGAAGGAAGGAAGTGTGAATATATGTTTCCATTATCAGATGGAGTGCTGATTGCAGCAGGGGTTATTGTAGGGTTATTCATATTCGTATTCGTTATTCTGGGGTTAAGGGTAATCCGGTCAGACCAGGTTGCAGTCATCGAGAAATGGTGGAGCATGAAGGGATCTCTGAAGGATTCTATTATTGCTTTACAGGGTGAAGCAGGTTACTCCCCGAATTTACTCCGTGGCGGTATCCATTTTAAGACACCGTTGATGTTTAAGCTTCACAGATATCCGTTAATTACGATACCGCAGGGGCAGATTGCTTATATCTTTGCCCGTGACGGTGCGCCGCTGGCACCGACTCAGACTCTGGGTAAGGTAATTCCCGAGGCGAATAATTTCCAGGATGTCACCGGGTTCTTAAGGAATGGTGGACAGAGGGGTCCTCAGAGGGGGATACTAAGAGAAGGTACCTATGCGATTAACCTGGCTCAATTCATCGTGATTACACCAAATGATATTAAGGTGATCTCCAACTGCTCCAGAAGTGAGAGGGAAGAGCTGGGCAGCATGCAGAAGACCTTATTGGAGCGGAATGCCTTCAGCCCTGTTATTATTATGGGGAAGAGCAATGAGTCCAGTGATGTCATGGGTATCGTAACCGTCCATGACGGTGCTTCCCTTGAGGATGGTGAAATCATTGCTCCGAGTGTCGGAGATGAGCATGCCAGCTTCCAGGATCCCGAGAAATTCCTTGCACTTGGCGGCAGGAGAGGTAAGCAGATTCAGGTACTGACCGATGGTACCTACTATATCAACAGATTGTTTGCCACAGTGGAGTTCCGGCCGAAGACAGTAGTGCCGATCGGGTTTGTCGGTGTCGTGGTATCCTTCTATGGTAAGGAAGGCGTGGATACGACGGGCAGTGATTATAAACATGGTGAGCTGGTAGCAAACGGCTGCAAGGGTGTTCTTGAGAAGCCGCTTATGCCAGGTAAATATGCCTTCAATACCGATGCTGGTAAGGTAGTGTTAGTGCCTACGACGAATATCATCCTGAAATGGAATAAATCAGAGTTTGGAAGCCATAAATACGATGAGAATCTGACAGAGGTGGATATCATTACGAAGGATGCCTTCGAGCCTTCCCTGCCCTTATCCGTGGTAATGCATATTGATTATAAGCAGGCACCCTGGGTCATCCAGCGCTTCGGTGATATCAGCATGCTGGTAAACCAGTCCCTGGATCCTCTGGTCAGCGCATATTTCAAGGATGTGGCACAGACAAAGACCTTAATCGAGCTGATCCAGGAGAGAAGTGCAATCAGGGAAAGAGCCGTAGCTGAGATGAAAGATAAATTCCAGAAATACAATCTTCAGCTGGAGGAGGTCCTGATCGGCACTCCGAAATCACCTACCACTGATATTATGATAGAAAATATCCTAACCCAGCTCAGGGAGAGACAGATTGCGGAAGAGAAGAAGGTTACATACCAGAAACAGCAGAGTGCTGCTGAAAGTGAGAAATCCTTACGAGAAGCCGAGGCAATTGCAGAACAGCAGAGCTTCTTAACAAAATCCAAGATCCAGATCGAAATTGAACGTAACAGTGGTGCTGCCCTTGCGAGAAAGGCAGAGCAGGAAGCAAACCAGATTACTGCATTAGCGAAGGCGAACGCCACAAAGGTTACCTTAGAGGGTGAAGCTGAAGCTTCGAAGGAAGCCAACATCGGTTTGGCGAAGGCCCGTGCGATCGATGCACAGGTTAAGGCTTACGGCGGGGCTGAATACAGGGTTATCCAGGAGGTTACGGATAAACTGGCTGATGCCATCAAGAACTCCAAGGTGGATATCGTTCCTAAGACCGTTGTCCATATGGGTGGATCGAATGGGGAGAGCTCCGGTACGGACAGTACCGTCATGGACACTCTACTTAAGTTCATCACGCTAGATAAGCTGGGGGTTAACCTAGAAGGGAAGGAAGAAGTGATTCCGGAAATCAAGCCCAGGAGAAAGACTGCGGCAGCAGAGGAAGCAGCTGCAACCTCTGAAACAACGGATAAGTAATGGATCGTCCGGTGTGCAGCTCACAGTAGACATATTTCATTGATATTATCATATAATAGAGGGTATCTGCTTGAAACTTGCAGATACCCTCTTTACGATACTTGATTAATTAATTTTGCCGGGCTGGAGTAATTATTCCGATCTTCAGCCGTGATCTATGATTATTGTGCCGGAGTGTTCTTCGTATAATTCATTCGTTCTCTGGATAAAGCAGGAGTTGAAACCTTCTTACGGAGCTGCTCACCCTGCTTCTTAGCAATGTATTTGCCTAATTTATCATTCTTCTCATTGAATTTGCAGCCATAGAGATAAGCATTCAGATTCTGCAGGAATTCCCTGCGAACGATAACACCGGACAGACTGATAATCGTAACATTATCCTTCAGCTTCAGCCGGATCGTGCGGTCAATATCGATCTCATCCTTCGCAATGAAGGCAACGCCTGTCTCACTGATATCCTTAACAAGCACGGATAAGGCGGTAGGACCTGTAGCAGAGTTCACATACAGCGGCATGTCCTCACCAATATACATCCGGTAAGAATCTCTGCGGTTATAAGGCTTCCCATCAGTAAACAGATCGATTTTATGGCAGATGTCACCTTCATACTTGACCAGCTTAACGTTCACGTTTTCCCAGATGTAAACCTTACCCTCCGTCTTATATAAGAAGTTCAATCTGCACTTATCCGAAAAACCTATGGTCTGGTCATTTACTTTTATTGTGGTTACAAGAATGGAGTTGTTTTTAACAGCAATAACACTACTGCGAATGGACATAGTATGACCGCTGTATTTGACTTCCAGCTCGATATTACTACTCTTGGTAATCTCCTCAATCTGCAAGGCTTTCACCTCCATTACATACTAATATCAGTATAAAACATAATTATGCAAAATTCAACTAAAAATAACATTCTATCCATAGCCTGGATAAATTCCTGTACTGCAATGTATTGACATCAGTTGAATAACTTGTATAATAATGGCATATATTAGTTCGTACAGCCTTAATTTTTTCGTGTTGACAAAGAAGGAGTCCATAAGGTATTATCGTAGTAATATGGGCAAAGGAGTACCAGTAGGTACCTTTTGCCTTTTTTTAAATATAAACTATGAAGGATAGGGAGTGTTGGATATGAAGCGTTATACGAAGCAGGATATTATCCGTATGGTGGAAGAGGATGATGTGGAATTTATCCGTCTTCAATTTACGGACATGTTTGGTAATCTGAAAAATGTAGCAGTGACAACAAGTCAGCTGGAGAAAGCGTTAAATAATGAGTGCATGTTCGATGGTTCCTCTATCGAAGGGTTTGTTAGAACCGAGGAATCCGATATGTACCTGTATCCGGATCTTGATACCTATGTGACATTTCCCTGGAGACCACAGCAAGGTAAGGTGGCCAGACTGATCTGCGACGTATATGATGTTGAGGGAAAGCCCTTCCTGGGTGATCCAAGATATATCTTAAAGAATGCAATAAAAGAAGCTACAGAGATGGGGTACACCTTTAATGTCGGACCTGAGCTGGAATTCTTTCTGTTCCATATGGAAGAGAATGGGCAGCCTACTACCATTTCCCACGAAAGAGCCGGCTATTTCGATCTGGGACCTTTGGATTTCGGAGAAAATGCCAGAAGAGATATGGTTCTCACCGGGGAGGAAATGGGCTTTTGCATCGAAGCCTCCCATCATGAGGTCGCACCAGCCCAGCATGAAGTTGACATTAAGTATGACAATGCCCTCGCCACTGCTGACAATATCATGACCTTTAAGCTGGTAGCCCGTACCATTGCGAAGCGCCATGGTCTTCATTGTACCTTCATGCCAAAGCCGAAGTACGGTGTGGACGGTTCCGGAATGCATGTCAATATGTCCTTAATGAAGGATGGCAGGAATATCTTTGATGATCCAGAGGGTGAATTGGGCTTAAGTAAGGAGGCATATCATTTTATTGCTGGTATTATAAAGCATATGAAGAATATGACGGCTATCACCAATCCGCTTGTTAATTCCTATAAGAGACTGGTTCCAAATTATGAGGCACCGGTTTACATCGCATGGTCCGCTTCCAACAGAAGTCCTCTGATCCGCATTCCTGCCGGAAGAGGAAACTCCGCCAGGGTAGAGCTCAGATGCCCGGATCCTGCTGCTAATCCGTACCTCACACTGGCAGTCTGCCTCGCTGCTGGTCTTGACGGCATCAAGAACAAGCTGACACCCCCTGCCAGTGTTAATAAGAATTTATTCAATCTTACTGTCCAGGAGAGCTTGGAGCTTGGGTTAGAGAAATTGCCGGAGAATCTGTTTGAAGCAATTTCCTACCTGGAGCAGAGCGAATTTATTAAGAACGTATTGGGTGAACATATCAGCAGTAAGTATATCTCTGCGAAGAAGGACGAGTGGGCGACCTATCGTACTCAGGTAACCCAATGGGAGATAGACCAATATCTGTACCGTATCTGATCTTTATTTATGAATCTGATCATAGTTGATAACAAAATTATGTACCGATAATAAAGAAGATCGGAGGTGAACAGATATGTTTAGCATCATTGTGGGTTTTCCCAAGTTGGAGGATGCCTCCGGCATCAGGAATGTGATTGCCAGATCCGGTTATCAGGTCAGTGATCCCTGTACGCTTGGGTCGCAGGTCATCAGTCTTGCGAATAACCTGGACGAAGGGATTGTCATATGCGGCTACCGCTTTTCAGATATGCATTACAGTGAATTGAATAATTACTTACCAAAGGGCTTTGAGATGCTGCTGATTGCATCCCCTGAGAAGCTGGAGTATTGTCAGGATCACAACATCGTCTGTTTGCCGTTGCCGATTAAGCCCCTTGATTTGATTAATACCCTTCAGATGATGTCTTTCCGGTATCAGCGGAGAAAGAAGAAGGAGAAGGAAAAACCGAAGGTCAGAACCGAGGAGGAGTTAGCAACGATCAATAAGGCAAAACTGGTATTGATGGACCGGAATAATATGACGGAGGAAGAGGCGCATCGGTACCTGCAGAAGCATAGTATGGATAGTGGTACAAATCTGACTGAGATGGCTGAAATGGTTTTAAAAATGTATTATCCGTAAAAGAAGCCTTTACCGTCATGGAAGGTTTTGTTATAATAAGTTCCATGGTTAAAGTGAACTTAAATTACAAAATTATGATCGTAGAATACTATTCTATGGGAAATGTAACATGGAAGGACGGATGGTATGAAATTTACGAAGATGCAGGGCTGCGGCAACGACTATGTCTACATAGACTGCACAAAGGAATTGATTGAGAATATCCCTGAACTGGCAAGAAGAATCAGTGACAGACACTTTGGAGTCGGATCTGATGGTCTGATTCTGATCAGGCCTTCAGAAAAGGCAGATTTCTTTATGGATATGTATAACAGCGATGGTTCCAGGTCACAGATGTGTGGCAACGGAATCCGCTGTGTAGCAAAGTTTGTCTATGATAAAGGACTGACTGACAAGAAACAGCTCTTGATTGAAACTCTTGGAGGGATTAAGAAGCTCGATCTGATGACCTTGAACGGTAAGGTCACCTTCGTGACCGTGAATATGGGAAGCCCGATTCTGACACCCCATTTGATCCCGGTGATTTCTGATAATAACAAGGTAATCAATGAGCCCATCACCGTAGGAGACAGAGAATATAGTATGACCTGCATCTCTATGGGAAATCCTCATGCAGTGGTGTATGTTCCCGATACAGGAGAGGTACCGATTGAGGAGATCGGTCCTCTATTTGAACATCATGCCGTATTCCCTGAACGGGTGAATACGGAGTTCATTCATGTGGTTAACAGGAACCGGATCAATATGCGAGTCTGGGAGAGGGGATCCGGTGAAACCTTGGCCTGCGGAACAGGAGCCTGTGCCAGTGTCGTAGCCTGTATTTTGAACGGGTATACGGAGCATGAGGTTACTGTATCCTTGCTTGGGGGAGAATTGAAGATCAGATATGATGAGACCGAAAATACCGTATATATGACCGGACCGGCCGTGACGGTATTTGAAGGGGAAACAGATACTATAGGGAAAGGCTTGGATTAAAGAATGTTTAAAGTGAATGAGAATTACTTGAAATTACCCGGAAGCTACTTGTTCTCTACCATTGGTAAGAAGGTCAGGGAGTTTACCGCTGCGAATCCGGATAAGAAAATCATCCGTTTGGGGATCGGCGATGTAACCCTGCCCCTCGCACCCGCAGTCATCAGTGCGCTGCATTCTGCTGTGGATGAGATGGCAGGACAGTCAACCTTTAAGGGTTATGCGCCGGATCTTGGTTATGAATTTCTGCGTCAGACGATTGCGGATCAGGATTTTAAAACAAGAGGTGTTTCCATAGCAATCGATGAAATCTTCATCAGTGACGGTGCCAAAAGCGATTCCGGAAATATCCAGGAGATTTTTGATGCTGACTGTAAGATCGCTGTCTGTGATCCGGTCTATCCGGTTTATGTTGATTCAAATGTAATGGCAGGAAGAACCGGAGAATATCTGCCGGAACAGGGAAAATGGTCTAATGTAATCTATATGCCCTGTACGAAGGAGAATCAATTTGCTCCTGAGCTGCCAAAGGAACAGCCGGATATTATATACCTCTGCTTCCCGAATAATCCGACCGGAGCTACAATAACCAAGGACGAGCTTCAGAAGTGGGTGGATTATGCGATTAAGGTTGGCGCTGTCATCATCTATGATGCTGCCTATGAAGCATATATCTCAGAAAATCAAGTTCCCCATACAATCTATGAATGTGAGGGAGCGAAGACCTGTGCCATTGAGATCCGAAGCTTCTCAAAAAATGCAGGGTTTACCGGAACCAGACTTGGCTTTACGGTAATACCGAAGGAGTTAAAATGCGGTGAGGTATCCTTAAACAGCCTCTGGGCAAGACGCCATGGTACAAAGTTTAACGGAGCACCCTATATCATACAGGCTGCCGGAGCTGCTGTCTATACTGAAGAGGGCAAGAAGCAGACCACGGAGCAGATCGCATACTATATGAAAAATGCGAAGGTCATCAGAGAAGGTCTTTTATCCGCCGGCTATACCGTATCCGGTGGCGTGAACGCACCGTATATCTGGATGGAGACGCCTGGTAGAATGTCCAGCTGGGACTTCTTTGATCTGTTATTAAATAAAGTGAATGTTGTAGGTACACCCGGATCCGGTTTCGGACCCAGCGGTGAAGGCTACTTCCGTCTTACTGCGTTCGGTTCCTATGAAAATACTCTGGAAGCGATCGAGAGGATCAAAGCCCTGTAGGTATCTCTGCCATACGCACTGAAACCATAGTGCCAGTATAATTTGGATTGACAGATATCACATTTTAATATAAGATGTGAATAGTAACACCCCCCTAGGGTGTATGATTTAAATGCCATAAACGGCATCATGGAGGATATCATGAAGGCGGATAAAGCAAAGGTCACCAGATTACTAAAGACGGCAAGAGGGCAGATTGATGGAATTCTCAATATGATGGAAGAGGACCGTTATTGTATCGATATTTCCAATCAGATTATGGCAACGGAAGCTATTCTGAAAAAGGTCAATCAGGAGGTTCTGCACAGTCATATCGATTCCTGTGTAAAAGAGGCCGTAGAAACCGGTAATACCTCCGAAATGTTATTGGAGATACGCAGTATCGTTGATAAGCTTTCAAAATAACAAAGAACAGTTATAATCCGGTCAGTACCGGAAGCATATCTTAGGTCAGGAATAAGCATAATATGGGCTGCCTCATTAGCGATAGAAATATCGTGATGGGCAGCTTTTTTCAACGAAAATATCGGGACGAGCTGCTTAATAATTACTACATCCCCTCCTTTGTATTCTTGATAAATATTACCTGAAATGGTATACTAGCCGTTAGAGGATTATGTTGGAAAGAAGAACGTAATACAGGAGGCAAATGAGTGAGATATCCTACGAAACTTGAGCAGGGAAATACCATCGGTGTGACAGCAACCTCAGCCGGTTATGAGACTGAGGCTGACTTGGCGGCACTTGCTAATGGGATAAGACATTTTAATAAATTAGGATATGAAGTGCTGGTAACAGATAATGTACGGACCTTCCATAGGGGGAGAAGCTCTGACGGACCCACCCGAGCCGGTGAGCTGATGCAGCTTTTTAAAAATCGTGAGGTCCGTGCTGTGATTGCTGCCTGCGGAGGAGATTTTCTGGTCGAGATGCTGCCTTATGTTGATTTTCGTGACTTAGATGCCGATCCGAAATGGGTTCAGGGCTATTCCGATACAACCGGGCTGACCTTTACCATAACGACGAATCTGGATATAGCAACGATATATTCTTATAACTTCAGTACCTTCGGGATGGAGCAGTGGCATCGGTCTCTTGAGGATTGCGTGAGTATACTGGAGGGCATCGATGTCGTACAGCATAGTTTTGAGCGTTATCAGGATGGACACCGGGAGAAGGTGACCGGCCTGGAGGGCTTTGATCTTAGCGAACCTGTCGAATGGAAAAATATCTTTCCCGGTAAGGAAGGTAATAGGGAGGAACTGGTTTTAAAGGGCAGATTGCTTGGAGGCTGTCTCGATGTATTATTGAACCTGATTGGTACCAAATATGATAAAACACTTAAATTTATCGATCGGTATCAAGAGGACGGTATCCTATGGTTCCTGGAAAGCTTTGATTTGGGGAGTGAAGCTATGGTCCGGGGACTGTGGCAGCTTAAGGAAGCCGGCTGGTTTCAGCATGCTGCAGGCTTTATCTTCGGAAGGCCTGCGATGTTTCGTTCCTATACGGAGACCGGCTATGAAGAAGCTGTATTATCCGTACTCGGAGAACTTGGATTACCGATTATCCTGGATGCAGATATCGGACATAAACCGCCTCAATTTGCCATGGTGAACGGTGCTATGGCAGAGATCAGAAGTAAGGATGGTAAAGGAAGTATTCATATTGAGCGAAGGTAGGGAACCATACGTATGGGTTTACAGGATCAGCAAGATTATAAGAAGAAGGAAGAGGCCGTTCTGAAACAAGGGAAGGATGAGATGAAGGAAGAATCTGCTCTGGAACATTTGAAGGATGAGAAGAAGGAATCTGAGGATGGGAAGGCAAAGAAGAGCGATAATGACATAAAGAACGATAATGACATAAAGAACGAGATGGAAGATTCTCTGTCCGTGAAACCTGTCGGAGCCCGGATTATGTCAGGACTGAAAGCAATTGACTATAAATTAGACCGACTTCCGAAGAGTAATTACGTCGGACCATTATCTTTTTTTATAGGCTTGATCATTTATCTGGAGCTGGTACTCCACCTCTTTAATTACAAAGCCATAGATCTTAAGATGATTTATCCGGTATTACTTGCAGTACCTGCAGGAATCCTGATGACAATTCTTACGGGAATTTTTGAGCGTACCGTTAACAGGATTATCATGTGGGTGGTTACAGCATTCCTCTGCCTGATATTCTCTGTTCAGCTGGTTTATTATTATGTATTTAAGGTTTATTTCTCTTTCCAGGCACTGGGAATGGCAGGAGATGCTATGAATGATTTCGGCTCGGAAGCCCTGACCGCAATCATAAGCAGTCTGCCGGGTCTGATCTTATTATTTCTTCCCTTACCGATACTGGCAGTATTGCTACATAAGTCCTTCCTCTGTGACCGGAGGATGCTTAAGGAGCAAGGAATTCTGGCTGCTGCTATGGTTACCCTTCATATGTTTGCATTAGTGACCTTACTCTTCTTCGGGAAGTCGGATTATTCCCCGTATGATCTGTATCATAACAGCAAGGTGCCCGATCTATGCGGAAAGCAGCTTGGGTTGATCACTCTGACGAGGTTTGATCTGTCGAATCTGATAAAGGGTGATGAGAAGCTTGTTCTGGCAGATACAACAGCTATCGGCCGGAAGGTCCTGGATCCTACAGCGGCTCCGAAGGCCAAACCTGATTCTTTGCCAACGGCCACACCTGTGCCCAGAAAGCCCGATGCCACACCGACTCCTACTTCACCGCCTACCCCCACGCCAATCGACACATCACCGAATGTGATGGAGATTGATTTTGCGAAACTGGCTGAAGAAGAAAAGGATGATACGACTAAGACACTGCATCAGTATTTTGCTTCGGCTGCACATACGAATAAGAATGAATATACCGGCAGGTTCAAGGGTTATAACCTAATTATGATTACAGCGGAGGGCTTCTCTCCCTATGCTGTCCGTGAGGATCTGACACCTACCCTTTACCGGCTGACCAATGAGGGTTTTGTATTCAACAATTTCTATACCGCACTTTGGCAGACCAGTACCAGTGATGGGGAATATGTTGCGATGACCGGTCTGATCCCCGTCGGGACCAGAAGCATGTATCACTCCAGGAATAATCTGATGCCTTTTTCCTTAGGTCATCAGTTCAACCTTCTGGGTGTCGAGAGCAAGGCATATCACAATCATACCTATACCTACTATCAGCGTAATGAGACACATCCGAATCTGGGATATATTTTCAAAGCGAAAGGGAACGGCTTGGTACTGGAATCCGATGTCTGGCCGGAATCAGATCTTGAGATGATCAACCATACAGTGGAGGAATATACGGATGAGAATCCGTTTCATGTGTACTATCTTACAGTCAGTGGGCATATGAATTATACCTTTATCGGCAACAGTATGTC
>JAEZJW010000074.1 GCA_023415595.1 Bacillota bacterium | reverse complement strand
ATTCAAGAGCTTGCACAGCACCTGTTAATAGCATTTGATGCAGCAGTACTTGGTATGGCCGCTGCGGCCGTCGCGTTCACAATATCCAAAGTTCGAAGAAGATGGTATGAAGAAGAAATTTCAAACCTTGAAACTATGGTAGATACCCTTCTGGAGATATTATAATGTTGAAAAGAAGAATGTCACGGCGACGAAAAGAATTACTATCAAATGACGAAGACATAGACCCCATGATCTATGCCGTAATCATGGTAGATTGTATGCTGGTGCTTGCAGTGGGATTTTTGGTATTTGCACTTATGGCTCTACAAAGCAATCCTGCCTTATTATCAGAGTCATCTGGATCTGTTCAAAATACTGTGACTGCAAATGGCCAGTCGCAATCGATTAATAACACTCCTGAAAATGGATCAAGCACTGGAAATGGATATGAGCAGGTAGGAACTGTATATAAAGACCCTGAAACTGGTAAACTAATTATGGTGAATTAGTTAGTGAAATTGGAGAAATCAAATGGAAGAAAATAACAGAATAAATGACCCATTGAACGATATAAACTGGTCTTATTACTGGCAGAAAGAACTGAAAGAACTTCCACCATCTAATAAAAGCAAAGACTGGGATAATATTGCTGAAAAATTTAAAAAATGGATGAAAAAGGATGATTATCCTGAAAAATTACTTGAAAAAGTAGAAACCCATCCCGAGTATTCTGTTCTGGACATAGGTTGTGGTGAAGGAACCATCACTTTACAGCTTGCAAAGCAGGTTTCTGATGTGACATGTGTAGATCTGTCCACGGAAATGCTCAATATTCTAAATCAGAAGGCTAATGAAGAAGGAATATATAATTTAACTTATTTGCAGGGAGATATGTTAGATATTTCCCTGGAATCCCTTGGGAAAATGGATGTTGTTCTAGCTTCCCGCTGTTTAAACGGTGTGATGGAAATTGAAACCATACTCAGGAAAATCAATAACATCGGTAAAAGTGTTTATGTTACTTTAAGACACTCTGGAAACTTAAATTATGAAAATAATGCATCTAATATTCTTAAGCGTGAATATCCGAAATATCCGAGCTACATATACGTATGCAACATGCTCTATAAAATGGGAATAACAGCCAATGTTGAAAAACTTTGCTGTGACACTTTGAACATCTACGAAGACATGGATGAAGTTATTGATAGATATCGTTGGAAAATGGGTGGTTTAACTCATGATGAAGAAGTACTGCTTAGAAATCATTTTAATCAAACATTAGTTACCAACGAAGAGGGATATCTTGAAAATCCTGAGGAAAGTTCAGACTGGATTCTTATCTGGTGGAAAAATAAGTAAATGAAATAAATCCGTGATAAAAATGAATAAAAATTATTTAATCTTGATAGCAGCAGCTATACTTATTCTTGTATCAATTTCAGGTTATTATATGACTGCTCATGGGTCATTGGCTGGTAATGGAAATGTAACAATCACAGATATGGCCAATAGATCTGTAACTATTCCTGCGAATGTAAATAAAGTTCTGACAACTGATCCAACAGCCACAGTCATGGTTTACATGATTAGTCCCGACAAACTTTTGGGCTTTAATTATCAGACCACAGCAGATGAACAAAAATACATGCCGGATAAATACAAAGGCCTGCCATCTGTGGGCGGATGGTACGGAGCACAGACAGGTAGCTACGAACAGTTCGTTGCAATGGAACCTGATCTGGTTTTTGAAGGTGTAACTCCTGATAGTGCGTCGGAACATTCTTCCACGTTGTCGACTATCTCTGAAAGACAACAAAAAATGGGATCCATCCCTGTGGTAGGAGTTTTGGATACAAGTAACTTCACATCCTTCGATCCATCAATAACATTCATTGGGAAGATAATGGGATCCGAGGACAGAGCCGCTAAATTAGTTGCCTTCAATGATAAGGTCCAGAAAGAAGTTAAAAATGTGGTTTCAACAATACCTGAATCTGATAAGGTCACAGTTTACTATGCAGAGGATGTAGATGGACTCAAAACAGAACCGCCAGGATCTGTTCATGCTCAGTTAATAGATTTCTGCGGGGGCAAAAATGTGGCGGATGTACAACAAAGCGGTGGAAATGGGGAAACCGATGTAACCATGGAACAGGTTCTAAAGTGGAACCCTGAGGTAATCATCACCACAGATCCAACATTTTTCCAAGGTGTTTACAACAATTCGCAGTGGAGCGGAGTTAGTGCAGTTGAAAACAAGAGGGTCTACCTTTCTCCACAATCTCCATTCAAATGGTTTGACAGACCAACTGGGGCAAACATGATCATAGGTATTCCTTGGGTTGCAAAAATTTTATACCCCGATAAATTCAAGGATTTGAATTTAACTTCTGAGGTTCAGGAGTTTTATTCAGAATTTTACAACTACAAACTGACAGATGATGAAGTGAAAAATATTCTGGTTGGATCGGGTTTGAACACCACATAAAAACAAGCTAGTAGTACATAGAATTCCATTTAGGTATAAAACATGACAACGGAGAGTAACAGTATACAAAGATTTTTTTCGGACAGTGAAGGAAAAAAATGGTTTTTAAACCTGGTTTTAATAGCTCTGCCAATTGTCCTGTTTTTCATATCCTTCATGATCGGGAGATATCCTCTGAGTCCGTTGGAAGTCATAACAACGATTCTGGCCAAGTTCATTCCTTCAATTCATGTATCTGCAACATCAGCAACTGTTGTATGGGATATTCGTCTGCCAAGGATCATGGCAGCTGTTCTTGTGGGTGCAGCACTGGCGGTTGCTGGTGCTGCATTTCAGGGTACGTTTAAAAATCCCCTTGTTTCTCCAGATATTTTAGGCGTATCCTCTGGAGCAGGTTTTGGTGCAGCAGTAGCTATTCTTCTTGTTGGCATTCCGGTAATCACTCAAATTTCAGCATTTTCATGGGGTCTTATAGCTGTTGCAATCACTTATTTCATTGCAAGATCCATCCGGAACTCTGAAATACTGGTGATGGTGTTAAGTGGTATGGCAGTGGCATCTTTCTTCACTGCACTCATATCACTGTGCAAGTACACAGCCGATCCCTATTCAAAATTGCCCCAGATAGTGTACTGGTTAATGGGAAGTCTGGCATCTGTGACCAACGCACAAATAATCATGGTTTCAATACCCATCGTAGTTGGAATAAGCATCCTGCTCATATTGAGTTGGAGATTGAATGTTCTTGCAATGGGTGATGAAGAATCTAAATCATTGGGAGTTGAGACCAATAAATTGAGGTTCGTCATCATATTGTGTTGCACTCTTATAACTGCTGCTGCAGTATCTATAAGTGGTATTATTGGTTGGGTTGGACTTATTATACCTCATATATGCAGGATGTTGGTGGGTCCGGATCATAAAAGGCTTTTGCCCGCAACCATATGTTTGGGGGCTACATTCCTACTTTTCATCGACAACATCTCAAGGACAATACTGCCCATTGA
>JAEZJW010000041.1 GCA_023415595.1 Bacillota bacterium | reverse complement strand
GAACTTATAATAACCTCATCTGCCTCCATCATTTCTTTTACCGTAAATATAGTTTCATCCACCGGAATATATAATTGCTTACACATTTTGATCAAATGAGCTCTGGCAATTCCGGGAAGAATATAATGATCTGCCGGAGGTGTAATAAATTTGCCATCCTTGATGATATGTAAACTGCTATGTGAACACTCGGTAACTCTTTCTCCACGATGGAAAATAATCTCATCGCAGCCAGCCAGCTCACCCTTTTGCGAAGCCATAACATTCGGCAGCAAATTAATTGTCTTAATATTACAATGCAAAAACCTGGTATCTTCAATCGTGATTAGTTTTAATAGCTTATTTGGATCACCTATTTTTGATGGTCTAATCATAATCCATACCTTTGCCTCTTGTTCAGGAAATACATGTTTCCTGGGAGCGATCGCCCTGGTAACCTGCCAATAAACAAAAAGTTCATTTCCGTCTACCTTACTTACCATCTCATTCAGAATTTTCTTCAGTTCATCCTTAGCATGAGGAATTTTAATTTGTAGTAATCCGGCACTGTTGTAAAACCTATCAATATGCTCGTCTAAATTAAAAATAATATGATTACCAGCACAGGTAGCATCGTATACTCCGTCACCATAATAATGAGCCCGGTCATCAAAAGGCACTGTCATATTTTCGATCAAATCATATTTTCCATCATAATATCCTAAGTTCTCCATTCATCTACACCTGATTCCTAATTATTTTATACTACTCACCTAATCTTAATGAAACATAGCTCTTAATTAATTCAACCGTTTTCTTGTACCCCAGTTTACCGGTATTGAGACACAAATCGTAATTATCAGGATTTCTCCACTTCTTACCGGTGTGGTATTCGTAATAATTACTTCTGAATTTATTATTCTTTGCTATATATTTCTTTGCTTCATTCTTATTGAAGACAAATCGCTCCATTATATTTTGTATACAAGTTTCTGTGTCCGCAGTCAGGAAAATAGAGATCATGTTTTTCTTGTCCCGTAAAATATAATCACCACCTCTTCCAATCACAATAAAGGATTCTACCTCAGCAAGATTTCGAAGTACTTTGGCTTGATAATTAAAAAGATTATTATCTGAAGTAAAATTATCACTTTCCGGAGGAATTAATTCTCCATTGTATACCTTTTTTGAAATCTGATACAAAATGGTGTTCTTCACTGTTTCGTCCGCCTCTAAAAACAAGGCCTCATTAATTCCGCTGTCTTCTGAAGCTAAGCGTAAAAGCTGCCTGTCATATAGTGCAATTCCATACTCCTCTGCAAGCATTTTGCTTATGGTGGTTGCCCCACTCCCGCAGGTTCTTGTAATAGCAAGAATAAAATGTTCCATACCTACCCTCCATTTTGGCGCCAAACGGCGTCATCACTAAATAACTCATAAGTTATGTTCGAGATTATTGACCAAGGTATGCCTTACGGACTCTGTCATCTTCCAGCAGCTCCTTGGCTTTACCACTAATAGTAATGTTACCGGTTTCCAAAACATATGCTCTGTCAGCAATACTAAGTGCCATTCTGGCATTCTGCTCAACTAATAGTATTGTGATCCCCATATCATGGCAATAACGAATGATACTAAATATTTCCTTCACCAAGATAGGCGATAAGCCCATGGATGGTTCATCAAGTAACAATATTTTAGGATCTGCCATTAAAGCTCTGCCCATTGCCAGCATCTGCTGTTCACCGCCTGACAGTGTTCCTGCCAGCTGCTTGTATCGTTCCTTTAATCTGGGGAAACGTTCAAATACCAGCCTAAAGTTTTTTTCAAGCTCACCTTTATTTTTTTTAGTAGAATAAGCACCCATTTCTAAGTTTTCCAAAACTGTCATATCGGGGAAAATATGTCTTCCTTCCGGAACATGGCTGATACCATATTTTATTAATTTACTGGCATCCGTTGCACGCAAGTCAAGATCTCCATAATTTATGGTCCCGCTTTTTGCAGTCTTAAGACCGGTAACAGTATGCAGAATAGTTGTTTTTCCGGCACCGTTTGCTCCGATTAAGGAAACAATTTCTCCATCATTGACCTCCAGGCCAACTCCATGAATGGCGTGAATAGCACCATATGAAACATGTAAATCTTTAATTGATAACATACGTACTCTCCCCCTATTCGTCATCTTTGCCGAGATAAGCCTCAATCACTCTGGGGTGATTGGCAATCTCCTCCGGTGTCCCAAATGCTATTGTTTCGCCGTAATCTATTACCTGGATTTTTTCACATATCTTCATAACTAAGCTCATATCATGCTCAATCAGTAATACAGAAATATTAAATTTCTTACGAATAACATTTATAATATCAAGTAATTCAGCTGTTTCCGTAGGATTCATGCCTGCCGCAGGTTCATCCAAAAGCAATAATGTCATTCCTGTTGCAAGAGCTCTTGCGATTTCAAGTCTTCTTTGTTGCCCGTAAGGAAGATTCTGAGCTACAACATCGGCTTTATCTCCAAGATTCACTACGTTTAAAAGATCCCTCGCTTTAGCATCTATCTCCGCTTCTTCCGTCCAATAGCTTGGTAAACGGAAAATTGCTGTAAATACCGAATATTTCATCTTCATATTCATAGCAACTTTAACATTCTCAAGCGCAGTCATTTTCTTAAAAAGACGTATGTTTTGAAACGTTCTAGCGATGCCAGCCTGCACTACTTGATGGGTTTTTTTTCCGTTCATTTTCTCACCATTAAGAAAAAATGCACCTTCTGTAGGCTTATATACTCC
>JAEZJW010000010.1 GCA_023415595.1 Bacillota bacterium | reverse complement strand
GTATAGTGACTTCCAATAAGGAACAGACTAAGAAAAACCTAGGACAAAGCATATTCCCCAAGGTTGCTTTTTTAGATAGTAAATATACTTATGACCTACCCTATGATATTACTGTCAATACTGCCATCGATGCATTTACTCATTTAGTTGAAGGGTATTTAAACACTAATAGTACTTATATGTCAGATGTTTATGGAGAAAAAGGCTTTGAGTTATTTAAATACTGCTTTGAGAAATTAATAAGTAAAGAATTGGATACAGAGTTTAGAACAAAGGTCATGCTGGCATCCACTATGGCTGGGATACAAATTGCACAGAATGGAACATCTCTGCCTCATGGAATGGGATATCCTTTGACATACTTTAAAGGACTTCCTCATGGACTTGCCAATGGTGTTTTGACTATAGAGTACTTAAGAAGCTTCAAAGATCAGAGAAAGATAGAAAGAATGTTAAACATTTTAGGCTTATGTTATTTAGATGAATTAGAGTCAATATTTAAAGGTTTAATTGATATAAAAGTTGAAATAACATTAGAGGAAATCAGAGAGTATTCAATGAATTTTATCAGCAATAAAAGTAAACTGAAAAATCATACAGAAGAAGTAGGTCTTGATGATATAGTAAGTATTTATAGTAAGAGTCTGCTCAGAGACTAGCTTTTCTAATAATGTAATATAAATAGAAGCCCACTATCTGCAATCCTATACACATAATCAAGTTTACAAGATGATTATTATTATTTGTCCAATTAAATCAAGAACTACTATAACAATAATAGTATAATCTTTATGGAGGTGAAGATATGATTCGGGATGAAAAGGTAGAAATAGTACAGGTGATGCAGGACTATATCAAAAAAAATATACAGTATCAGGATTTTTGCTTGGATAAAATGTATGAGAAAATCGGCTATTCAAAACGTCATGCAGACAGATTATTTATAGAATTTCTTAACATGACACCTATAGCATATGTAAGAAAAATTAGATTGACCACAGGTAGTAAGGAAATCTTAGATACAGATAAAAGAATTATTGATATAGCGATTGAGGCAGGTTACGATAGTCATGAAGGATTTATAAGAGCCTTTGAGGCAGCCTTTAAGTTTACTCCTAAGGAGTATAGAAAAAATCCTAAGGCAATACCGTTATTTGTACAGTATCCAATAAAATCATATTACACATATCTAAATCATAGGGAGAGATTGGAAATGAATAATGATTCTATGTTGTGTATGATTACACCGGTTAAGAGAAAGAAACGAAAACTAATTATTTTACGTTCAACAAAGGGACATGATTATTGGTCTTTTTGTGAAGAAATGGGCTGTGACTGGGAAGGAATGTTGAATAGTATTCCGGAGAAAATAGATGTTGCAGCTATTGTGGAACTACCGGGATGTCTTTACAAAGATGGAACTACTCATGTTGCAGCAGGAGTTGAAGTACCTTATGAATATTGTGCAGAAATTCCTAAAGGATATGAAGTAGTTGATATTGCAGAAGGTATGATGTTATATTTTCAAACAGAATCTTTTACGAATGAAGAGGATTATGGCGCTGCCATTAATAGTGTATTTAAGGCAATAGATAAGTATGACCCAAATAAATATGGTTATCAATACGATTTTGATGTAGCTCCAAAGTTTAATTATGGTGCATCTCTTGATATGGGTGCCAAAATGGCATTGCCCGTTAAGCTGATTCAAGAGGTATCGTTATGAGATGTGAATGTGAATACCATAATGATATATTACGTTTAATAGTTATTGATGCAGGTGAATATACTGATGCTGTAAAGTACGCTTATTATCGACAAGAGGAAGATATATTTGTAAAAGAATTTTTGGGTCCGTTTTTAAATGTTGAAACTATTATGAGCAATTTTAAAAGATTGGCACCAGATATGTTTGGAAAAGGAAATTGGGAAAAAGCACTATTACATCTTGCTAAGATATGCAAGGATAACAATATCATATGGTTTTTGGCTGATTCAGGCTGTGATGCAGTGCGAGGTGTTAATGTTCTTCCCCATGATTTAGATGTAGAAATAAAAAGCTCTGATTGGGAAAAGGCTGAAAAGGTGTTTGGCGAATATATTGTAGAACCATTTATTAATACAAAGGGCTGGGTCAGAGAATATTTTGGAAGATTAGTAGTTGAAGGTACACAGATTGATATGGTATCGGACAAACGTTATGATTTATTACAACATGATTATGAACCATATACATGGAACGGTTATAATCTTTGGTTAGAACCATTCATGTCACGTTTTAGAATTGAAATAGAACGTGGAAGACGAGAGAGAATTTCATCGTTTATAGCTTTTCTTTCAGAGAGGGGAATTGACGGTCTCGCTGCTAGTAAGATGTAAAAGTAATCTTAAATGATAATATGGTATTAATTTGTGCCCCGGAGAATAGTATTCGATCTGAATACTATTCTCTAGGGCTTTTTTCATTGCATATATCTGAAGGAAAGCAAATAAGGCCGTAAAAATTGCTGGTTTTAATAGTTCTTAGAATATAATGCAAGAGTAAGGTTTATCGTTACATCGCGCTTGTCAATCCAGTAAATATATGCACCAATCAATAAATTAGAGAGAAAATAAAGTAAAAAAAGCGGTGATTTATAAATAAATGCTACTAATATGTTGATGAACTTTGATTGAATACTGATAAGACATGTGTTAGCATAAAACTATAAATGTAAATAATTTACAAATATGTTTAACGATTTACTATATTTACATTTATAAGAATTTTATTGCAGCATGAGACCATATTCAAAAAGGAGAAGCTATTATGAAGAAAAGTAAGATCTTAAAACGAATCATTACTATGTTGGCTGTCATTTCCATGGTATTTCTAGATCTAGCAGGATCAGGAATACAGATTGCTAATGCAGCTACAACAAAAGCAGACCCTGTCTTTAAAGAGTCAATGTACAGATATATTTTGGTTGGAAAATCATATGATCTCAATATCAAAAATAAACCGTCAAAATCAACGTACCAATGGAAAAGCAGCAACAAGAAAGTAGCAACAGTTAATAATAAGGGTGTTGTAAAAGCAGTCTCCGATGGTAGTACAACCATCTCCTGCAAGATTACAACAGGAAAAAGTAGTATCATCCTAAAGGCAAAAGTATATGTGAAAGAACCTTCTAAGAAGCCAGCTGCAAATGTTGAGATAAATAATATGATTCAGTCCATGGCAGTGGGTGAGACATATAACTTAAATATTACTTATACACCATCAGATGCTTCCGATTCTATTAACTGGACATCCAGTGATACTTCAGTTGCTAGTGTGAATGAACGTGGTGTTGTAACTGCATTAAAAAATGGAACGGTTACGATTAAAGCTGCCACAATTAATAAATATCGTTCGGATAAAATTACAATTACAGTGTCACCAGAGGTTAAGGTATCTTCACAAAGAGAACTTGATCAGGCTTTAAAAGCAGGCAAAGCAAGTACAATTCTGATTAGTACCAATGAAGAAATCGAATTAACAATTCCACAGGGTGACTACTCTGGACAAGAATTGATTGTTGATGCACCGAATGCAGTATTACATAATTATGGAGTATTTAAAAAAGTTACAATTCGTGCTTTAAGTGATCAGGTTGAAGATACGACCGATCAGGGAGGAAGCTCCAATCCTATAATTACAACCACACCTCCTACACCTACAAAGAAACCTACACCTACACCTTCCCCTTCACCCACACCTACTCCGCCTGTAAATGTGGATACCGATGATAAGGGATTTACTACTGATGGAAGAGTAGTAGCCAATTTTGGTACACCTAAAATTGATGGTGAAATTGATGAGATTTGGAAGAAGGCAATCCAGATTCAGCCACCGAATACGAATAATGCAGCAGTACAAGCAACTGCAACCTTTAAGTTATTATGGGATGATAATGCACTTTATTACCTTGCCCAGGTGAATGATCCTAACATGACACTTGAACCGCGTAATGCACATGAGAAGGATTCCATTGAAGTATTCTTAGATGAGAATAATGATAAGACCTCCTCTTATGGTTCTGATGATTTACAGTTCAGAGTAAATTACGGGAATGTTCAATCCTCGGGTAATGGTGATCTCAGCCGATTCTATACTGCAACCAAGACAGGGGATGGAAATTACATCATTGAAGCAAGGGTTGAATTACAGAATCCTGCAGTAAATTATAAAATTTTTGGTATGGATTTACAGGTAAATGATGCTATCGGAACGAGCAGAGCAGGTACAATTACAGTATTTGATACAACCGATAGTGCATGGAGAAATCCGGCCGTATTTGGTGAAGTTGTACTTACCGGCAAAAAGCCCGGAGATGTTCCCGGACTCAATCCGTATAAATTAATCAAGTTAATCGCTTCTGCCGAGAAGCTGGATGTTACAGCTTTATTATTTACTGAAAGCTTAAAGGCAGCAAAAGATGTACTCGCAAAAGTAACAGCTACTCAGAATGATTTGGATTCAGCTTATGATAATTTGAATCAGGTAATAACATTTGCAAATGCAGTGACTAAAGCAGCAAAGATGGATTTATCCGTATATCTGGCTGAGGGTGCAGCTGCTGTTGTGAAAGCAGTCGAAGATGCAGAAGAACTGCTGGCTAAGGAAGACACAACAGCTGATCAGATGAATGCAGCAATAACCGCAATAAATAATGCAATTGCAGGGTTAAAGATAAGCGGTTTAGACAAAGATGGTAATTTCGTTGCTAAGTTTGGTTCACCTGTGATTGATGGTAATATCGATCAGGTATGGGATAAAGCTGACTTTGTTGCAGCAACCGCATCAGGTTCCGGATCAACAGATACAACAGCGAAGTTTAAAGCATTATGGGATGATAAGGCACTCTATGTATTAGCAGATGTTACTGATAGTGCACTGAATGTATCATCAGGAACTGTTTATAACAGAGATTGTGTTGAAATCTTCTTAGATGAAGGCAATAATGCTCTGGAGAATATCTTTGACCTTGATGATACCCATTACAGAATCAGCTGTGAGA
>JAEZJW010000219.1 GCA_023415595.1 Bacillota bacterium | reverse complement strand
GTGCTCCTGGGAGCGGTCCGGAGAGCGGGAGGCGAGCGCGGCGCGCGCATCCGAGACCGTCACGAGGCGCTGGGCGAGGGAGAGCTCCGCGCCGAGCGCGACCAGCTCCTCCTCGTAATGGGCGAGGATGCGGTCGCGGTGCAGGCGCACCGTTTCCTTCAGCACATGGGCGGTGACGAAGGGATTGCCGTCACGGTCACCGCCGATCCAGCTGCCGATGCGCAGGAAGGAGGGCAGATGCAACTCGCCGCCCTCATCCGCCAAGCGATCCTCGATCGCGCAATAGAGGCGCGGCACCTCGGTGAGGAAGGTGTAATCATAATAGGAGAGGCCGTTCGCCACCTCGTCCAGCACGGTCAGCTTGATGCGCCGCAGCAGCGCCGTCTGCCACAGGGTGAGCACGGCGCGGCGCAGGATTTCCTCGCCCTCCTCCCGTTCCTGCGGGGTGGGCACCACGCGCTGGCGGCGGTCGAGTTCGGCGGCGATCTCCATCTCGCGGTTGAGCGTGCTCTTGCGCCGGACCTCGGTGGGATGGGCGGTGAGCACTGGGCTCATGAGCGCCCCGGAGAAGAAATCCGCCAGCGCCGCGCGGTCGATCCCCATCTGCTCGGCGCGGGAGAAGGCATAGGCCAGGCTGCCCGCACGCGGCGCCGAGCCGGCGATGGCATGGGCGCGGTTGCGGCGGATGTGGTGCTGGTCCTCGGCGATGTTGGCGAGGTGGGAAAAATAGCTGAAGGCGCGGATGGTATCGAGGGAGCGGTCGGCGGGCAGCGCGCCGAGAAGCGCGCCCAGCTCGTCGCGGGCAGCCTGGTCATCGTCGCGGTGGAAGCGGATGGACAATTGCCGGATGCGTTCCACGAGGTCGAACACCTCGCCGCCCTCCTGGTCGCGCACGGTGTCGCCGAGGATGCGGCCGAGCAGCCGGATATCGTCGCGCAGGGGCTGGTCCTTCACATCCTCTGCGCGCGGCGCGATGCCGTTGGAAAGTGCAACAGACGTCATGGTCTTCCCCCGAAACCGCGGCCGCTGCTGCGGCGCACATCTCTTCGACCTTAGTCTTAAGGAAATTGTGCAGGAGCGAAAGCACGTTCCGGGCGAAGGTGATTTCACGAGACGCGAAGACGGGCCTCGGCGGCGCGGGCGGCGCCAGACATCACCGCGAAGATGCAGGCGAAGAATCGTTCCAGCGCGTCCCGGCCCAGGGGCGAGAGCCGGCCGGTGCCGCGCGCGCCCCGCTCCACCAGCCCGCGCTCCTCGCTGAGCCGCAGCAGATCAAGCACATGGGCCCGCGACAGGTGGAACCGGCGCGAGAGATCGGCGATGGAGGGGGGCTCGGCGCCGGAGCCTTCGGCGGTGAGCAGCGCGATCAGCACCATCAGTCCGCCGTCGCGATCCACCAGATCCTCCAGCTCCATGGCGACCGAGACAGGGCGGAAGCCGGCGATGAAGGCCTCGCCCATCATGATCGCGATAAGGCGCGTGAAGGCTTCCTCATCCAGCCGGGGCGCGAGCCGGGCGAGTGCGGGATCGAGCGCGCTGCCGGCCTCGAAGACGAGGCGCCAGCGCTTGTGCTGGAGCGCCACGAGCTTGGCCTGCGGCATCAGCGGCTTCACCCGGCGGTCCTCGGTTGGCGCCGCCGACGCCAGATAGCCGCCCCAGCGCATGAGGGCGAGCATCGCCTTCGCCCGGCCCCGGCTGCAGATGCCGGTAGCGGTGCACAGGGCGACGATCCGCGCGGCGGTGAGGCCGCCGCCCTCGGCCGGCGGCAGGGCATCCAGATAAAGGATCAACAGGCCCAGCATGTTGCGGCCGCGATCGCTGAGCAGGCGATTGAGCAGGCGGTTGCCGCTGTAAAGCGCGCTGATCTCACCGACGAGGCGCGCCACCGCCGGCCGGAAGGCGGGATGGGCAGCGAGCGCAGCCCGCGCCTCGGGTCCGCACGCATCGTCGATCCAGTCCACCGCCGGATCTGCCCGCACCGCCAACCGTCCCGGCACCCGCGCCTCCGCTTCGTCGTACCGCGGCGACCCGACGTCAGTCAGGCCAAGAATCGCAATTGCGGTATGACAGGATGGCGTCTTGGTCACCGGGAGTCACCTCGCCGCGATGTCACCCCGGGCGTCACGCACAGGTGTCTTCTGAGGATGCCGAGGCCGCCCATGCGACTGCGCCTGCTGACACGTTCCGCTTTCCTTGCCGCAACCCTCGCCGCGCTGCCGCCGGCTGCCGTCGCCACCCTCGCGACGACCGCCCCCGCCGGAGCCGTTGTCTATTGCCGGGCGGTTGGCGTGCCGAAGGGCTGCGTCGCCCGTCCGACGGCGCCTGCGGCCCGCGCAGCTGTCTATTGCACCCGGCCCGGCTATCCTGCCGGATGCGTGCCCGGTGCCGGTGCCCCGGGCGTCGGCGTCACCCCCGGCGTCGGTGTCGGCGCCCCCGGCGTGGGCGTTGCGCCGGGAGCCGGCGTGAATGCCGGCGGCCCGGTCAACCGCGTCGGCGTGCGCTGATCGCGCGTGAACCCTGAAATTCACTGGAGGCAACCGCCCATGAAGACCCTGCTTTGCGCCGCCGCCTTGACCCTCGCCTGCGC
>JAEZJW010000160.1 GCA_023415595.1 Bacillota bacterium | reverse complement strand
TCTTGCGTCTTACGCTCGGCTTCTCATAATGCTCCCTCTTGCGGATCTCCTGCTGGATACCGGCTTTCGCGCAGTTTCTTTTGAATCTGCGGAGAGCACTATCTAAAGTCTCATTGTCTTTAACAATAACATTTGACATAGTCTCACACCTAACCTCCCTCCAGTTGTGTATTGTGCGTATACAACTGTTTGGGTATTTTTTGAATAGCACTAAAAAGATTATAACATATATTTCAATTTCGTCAACTGATTTTTCTTAACTTTTGTCCAAGGATAGCACTATTTTATTTGTGTATCCAATACATCCTTCGCTTTCGCGATCGCCGTATCAATTCCGGCTGCGTTCTTACCGCCTGCCTGAGCCATGTTCGGCTTTCCACCGCCACCGCCACCGACAAAGGAAGCCAGCTCCTTGATCAGATTACCGGAATGAGCACCCTTCGCCATCGCGGTGTCACTTGCCATGGCAAGTAAGCTTACCTTATCCGGTGCTGTGGAGGAAGCCAGTACGATCACACCTTCTCCAAGCTTCTCCTTCAGCTGGTCTCCAAGATTACGGAGTCCGTTCATATCCAGCTCCGGAACCTTAGCTGCGAGTAATTTCACACCCTTGACCTCAGTTACCTGGTTCATGACATCTCCCAGGGAGCTGTTTGCCAGCTTGCTCTTTAATTTCTCATTTTCGGAACGGAGAGCTTTGATCTCCTCGAGATATCCCTCAATCCTTCCTGTCAGCTGAGCGGGCTCAGTCTTAGCTGCCTTAGCGGCTGTATGAAGTTCTGCCTCCAGTTCCTGATAAAAGCTTAATACGCCGTTACCGGTCAAGGCTTCAATTCTTCTTACACCGGCTGCAATACCTGTCTCAGAAAGAATCTTGAATACTGTAATAACTCCTGTATTGCTTACATGGGTACCACCGCAAAGCTCCTTGCTGTATTCGCCCATAGTCACGACACGTACATTCTCTGTATATTTCTCGCCAAATAAAGCCATGGCGCCTTCTTTCTTCGCATCCTCCAGGTTCATGACCTTCGTGGCAACGGGAAGGTTATTTCCAATCTGTTCGTTCACCAGTGCCTCTACGCGGCTGAGCTCCTCAGAAGTCAATGCGGAGAAATGGGTGAAGTCGAAACGTAAACGGTCATCCGATACTAAGGAGCCTGCCTGTTCCACATGGGAACCGAGAACCGTTCTAAGTGCCTTCTGTAACAGGTGGGTAGCACTGTGATTCTTCGCGGTGGCTGCTCTCTGGGAAGCGTTCACCTCAAGGGTAACCTGATCCTTCCCCTTGAAGATTCCCTTGGTCACTGTACCTACATGACCAATCTTGCCGCCCTGCAGCTTAATGGTATCCTCTACCTCAAATTCTGCGGAAGCAGTCCTGATCACACCGGTATCAGCAGCCTGTCCGCCGCTGGTTGCATAGAATGGAGTCTCCTTCACGAGGATCGTACCCTTCTGTCCTGCCACCAGTTCTCCGGTAAGCTCTGTCTCAGTTGTTAATACTGTAATATCAGAGGTATGGGTAAGGGTCTCATAACCAACAAAGGCTGAAGTAACGGAAGGATCGATCTGCTGGTATACGGTTTCCTCAGCACCCATGTAATTTGTGGTGCCTCTAGCCTTTCTGGCAGTAACCCTCTGTATCTCCATCGCTTCCTTGAAGCCCTTCTCATCGATCTGGTAGCCCTTCTCCTCTAAGATTTCCTTCGTCAGATCCAGCGGGAAGCCATAAGTATCATAAAGCTTGAAGACATTCTCTCCGGCAAGGATCTTGGAATTATTCTGGTCCAGCTCCTTCTCCATCTCATTTAAGATACTGAGTCCCTGGTCAATCGTCTTCGTAAATTTCTCTTCTTCAATCGCTAACAGCTTAAGAATATATTCCTTCTTCTCTTCCAGCTCAGGATATCCATCCTTACAGCCTGCGATTACAGTCTTACTAAGCTCAGCGAGGAAGCTGCCCTCTACTCCCAACAATCTTCCATGTCTTGCTGCACGGCGGAGAAGTCTGCGGAATACATAACCCCTGCCCTCATTGGACGGGATGATTCCGTCGGAAGCCATGAAGGTAACGGAACGGATATGGTCCGTAATCAGACGGATGGATACATCCTTCTTCGCATCCTTCTGATAGGTAACCTTTGCAATCTGGCAAACCTTGTCACGGGTTGCCTTAAAGGTATCGATATCAAAGATGGAGCTGACATCCTGTACTACGGTTGCCAATCTCTCCAGACCCATACCTGTATCGATGTTCTTATTCTCTAACTCAGTGTAGTTGCCGTTGCCATCCCCATTAAACTGAGTAAATACATTATTCCATACCTCAATGAAACGGTCACAGTCACAGCCTACGGCACAACCGGGCTTACCGCACCCGTATTTCTCTCCACGATCGTAATAGATTTCGGAGCAGGGACCGCAGGGGCCTGCACCATGCTCCCAGAAATTATCTGCCTTACCCAAACGGGTGATACGGTCAGCAGCAATACCGATCTCTTTGTTCCATATCTCAAAAGCCTCATCATCGTCCTGATACACGGAGGGATAGAGACGGTTCGGATCAAGTCCTACTACCTCGGTTAAAAACTCCCAGGACCAGGCAATTGCTTCATGCTTAAAGTAATCCCCGAAGGAGAAATTACCGAGCATCTCAAAGAAGGTTGCATGTCTGGCGGTCTTTCCTACATTTTCAATATCACCGGTACGGATACACTTCTGGCAGGTAGCTACTCTCTTTCTCGGAGGGATTTCCTGTCCGGTAAAGTAGGGCTTTAAGGGCGCCATACCGGAATTAATTAATAATAAGCTATTATCATTATGGGGTATTAAAGGAAAACTGTTTAATACCAGATGCCCTTTACTTTCAAAGAAGTCTAAGAACATCTTTCTGAGTTCATTTACACCGTAAGTTTTCACTTGCTTTTGCCTCCTGTTTATGTGAAATTCATTTTTTGTTATGAATATCATTCCTAAGCAATTTTATATTTTATTTTCTGTTCGCCAGCTCCGTCGTGACATCCTTCCAATCTAAGCCGCACTCCGCCATCAGAACCATCAGATGATACATAAAATCCGCAATCTCATACCTCAATTCCTCAGAACCGGGATTCTTCGCAGCGATGATGATTTCTGCCGTCTCCTCGCCGCATTTCTTAAGAATCTTATCAATTCCCTTATCAAACAGGTAATTGGTATAGGAGCCTTCCTTCGGATTACGCTTACGATCCATAATCACACTGAAAACTTCTTCAAATACATGGAACGGGTCGGAATTCTTATATTCCTTCTCCATCAGATTCGTATAGAAGCAGCTTTTACTGCCCGTATGGCAGGCGGGGCCGATCTGTCTTACCTTCGCAAGCAGGGTATCCTTATCGCAATCCAGCATAAGCTCCTTGACAAACTGATAATGTCCGGAGGTTTCACCCTTTAGCCAGATGGCTTTACGGCTGCGGGAATAATAGGTCATCCTTCCGCCGGCAATAGTCTTATTATAAGCCTCCTCGTTCATATACGCAAGCATTAATACCTCGCCGGTCTTATAATCCTGGGTGATGACCGGGATCAGTCCCTGTGCGTCCAGTTTGAAGTCCGAGAACGGCAGCTTACTTTCAAATACATTGACCTCTATCCCTTCCTGCTTCAGGGCATGCTTGGCTTTCATGATATCCTTATTCTCAAAGAAATTGGTGGCGACTCCCGCCACATTGGAGATCGAGATCAGGTTATAGATATCATTCCTCACAAGACTATCCCTTATGATGACCGGCAACGGTGATTTTATGATTATGTCGGTTGCATGTGCTGATATTGCCACATGCTTCAGAAGAATACAACCTGCTCCACTTGCTCTGATCAGCTCAGGGAGATTCTCCTCTCCCGAATCCATGCATTCCAGCATATCCAGCTCTATCATAAGCTTAGCAGAGCCAAAACGTTCGGAAGCCTCAGTAATCAGCTTCTTATCCTCCACCTGGGAATACTTCATCAATACGGAGGATGCTCCTGAATAGAGTGCCTTCTTGATATCCTCGAGTCGGCTGACATAACAGCCAATAATCAGCGGTATATCGATTACCTTATTCAGCTCCTTCGCCAGACTGATGAATTCCTCCCTGGATCTTAAGTCCTTAGAGTAATTATAAACCAGAATTTCATCCGCTCCACTGTCGGAGTAATTCTTGGCTAACTGCATCACACTTGCAAGCGCCTCATTCTCTGCATTGATATAGGGGATAATTTTTTTATATGACATCACAACCTCCATGCTTTTGAACTCCCTTTATTTCACCGGTCGTTCAAACATCGTTACTGCTTTCTTAAACTCTATTCTATTCTCATATAGGGCCTTACCTATAATTGCACCATATACGTTGATTTCCTGCAGTAATTCCAGATCCTTTAAGGAGGAGATACCTCCGGAAGCGATGATATTCAGACCTGTTTCCTGAACCATTTCCTTCGTATGGGGGATATTCGGTCCCTGAAGCATGCCGTCCTTAGAAATATCCGTATATACCACTGTTTTCACGCCGGCTTTCTTCATTTCAAGCGCCAGGGTCACTGCCTGATAATTACTTATGGTTTCCCAGCCCTCAATCGCCACCATTCCATCCTTGGCATCAATGCCGATGATGATCTTATCAGCACCGAAGGTCTGAATCGCTTCCTTAATAAAGCCCGGATCCTTCACTGCCTTCGTTCCGATAATGACGCGGGCAATCCCTAAGGAAAGTTTATGATCGATATCCTTAATCGTACGGATACCGCCTCCGACCTGAATCGGGATATTTACATTCTTCACAATTTCTCGGATTACTTCTTCGTTAACGGAGTGGCCTACCAATGCTCCATCAAGATCTACAATATGGATAAAGGAAGCTCCATATGCTTCCCATTGTTTTGCCACCTTCAGAGGTACATCGGAGTATACCAGTACATCACGGAAGCTCCCCTGCCTCAGTCTTACACATTGACCGTTCTTAATATCAATTGCCGGAAATAGTTTCATTTAGTTTGCCTCTCTGTATTATCATATTCTTAGTTTGCAAAACTAATAGATTTTTTGTGCACACAGCAGATACACTTTCAATACCTATCTAGATAGTACCCTTCGTAGAGAGCACTCCCTGTATCCTTGGATCCTGGGAACTAGCTTCGTCCAGGGCTTTCGCAAAGGCTTTGAAGGCTGCCTCCACCACATGATGATTATTTCCGCCGCTCAATAATTTGATATGTAGATTCATACCGGCAGAATATGACAGCGCATAGAAAAATTCCTTCACCAGCTCCGTATCCAGATAGCCCACTTTATCCACAGAAAAATTCAGATCATAGGACAGGTAGGGACGACCGGACAAATCTATGGCACACAGAACCAACGCTTCATCCATCGGCAGCAGGAAGGAGCCGTAACGCTTAATACCCTCTTTCTCACCGAGGGCACTCTTAATCGCCTGACCGAGTACGATACCGGTATCCTCGACTGTATGGTGAGCATCCACATACAGATCACCCTTTACAGCCAGTTTCAGATCAAAAAAGCCATGTCTGGCAAAGCTGTCAAGCATATGGTTAAAGAAACCGATTCCGGTCTCAATCTGGGATTTACCGCTACCATCCAGATTAAACTCCATGCTGATGTCTGTTTCCTTCGTCTTCCGGCTGATATTAGCCACTCTGTCCATCTTATTCCTCCCTATACTATATTATCAACATTATATACAATAAGTGAAATAATTGTCAAACGCAATTAATTATTGAAATCTGACCGCAATAGAATTCGCATGTGCTGTCAGTCCCTCCGATATGGCAAAGGCTTCAATATCCTTATGAATCGGCTCCAATGCCTCTCTGGAATAGGAAATAATGCTGGATTTCTTTACGAAATCGTCCACTGACAGAGGGGAGAAGAATTTCGCGGTTCCATTGGTCGGAAGAATATGATTCGGGCCCGCCATATAATCTCCGAGAGGCTCACTGGAATATTCCCCGATAAAGATGGCTCCGGCATTCCTGATCTTCGTCATAACCATGAAGGGATCCTTCGTCATGATTTCCAGGTGCTCGGAGGCAATCTCATTCGTTACCTCCACCGCTTCGGCAAGATCCTTCGCTACCAGCAGATAACCGTAGTTATCCAGAGATTTCTGAAGGATTTCCGTTCTGGATAATTCCTTTAGAAACTGATCCACTTCCACCGAAACCTTCTCCGCCAGCTCCCGGCTCGTGGTGACCAGTATGGAGGAAGCCAGTTCATCATGCTCTGCCTGGGACAGTAAATCTGCGGCAACATATCTCGGGTTTGCAGTCTCATCCGCGAGTACAAGGATTTCACTGGGTCCCGCAATGGAATCGATGCTGACA
>JAEZJW010000117.1 GCA_023415595.1 Bacillota bacterium | reverse complement strand
ATCTTGCATTTCTCACAAATTGGTTTCACTGATGACCTTACTTTCACAGTAATTCACCCCTTTCAAAAAAGTCCGCTTATCATTATATCATTATAAAAATATAATAGCAAGCAATATTTTTACTATTGTATCCATTCAAAAATGTCAGCTTCGCAGACATTTTATGAATCATGTATCCTTAAGAAACACGCTCCGCGAGTTTCTACGGATCGCGGGCGCGTTCATAATCCCTCAAGCAAGCTTGGTGATTACTCACTTTGCCTTCGCGCATATTCAGAAGGGCCGGTTGCCCATCAGTCATAGAGTAATTTGGTTATTTGTCGCGCCAGATAATTCTACCTTTTGTCAAATCATATGGGGATAACTCCAAGGTTACCTTATCACCCGGTACTATCTTGATAAAGTTCATACGTAGCTTACCACTGATATGGGCAAGGACCCTGTGCCCGTTCTCAAGCTCTACCTGGAACATGGCGTTCGGCAACTTCTCAATTACCGTACCTTCGATTTCAACAACATCGGTCTTTGACATTACTCAACCTCCTTACTTGAATTTACATTTGGTAACATTTTTATTGCTCTCTTGACCTCTTCGTTTTTTACGCTGCGGTCATTCACCTTCTGCACTAACCCGGGGTTCAACGAATCAAGTCCATCCACATGTTTCTTTTTTTTCTTTTTGGGGCGGGCAATGGTTCTAATTCTGCCGTCCACTAAATATACATATTCACTATCCATATGAAATATTACATAGGTTTTGCCGAGATCGTGCCCGGCCCTGGAGACTGCAAAGCCCCCAATTTTCAGTTCATTCATTCAGATGCTCCAGTGCATTTATACCGTTAGTCTTTTGATCCCCGGATTAAAGCCTTAGGGTTAGAATCTCAGGATCACCGTTTGTGATCAGTATGGTATTCTCGTAATGGGCCGACAGAGATCCATCCTCGGTTACCACTGTCCAATCATCATCAAGCCAGCATACATCATATCTGCCCGCATTCACCATCGGTTCAATTGCCAAGGTCATGCCGGGTTCCAGCTTCGGACCCCTTCTCTTTTGCGCAAAATTCGGTATCTGCGGTTCTTCATGAAGATTCCTGCCAATTCCATGTCCCACCAGATCTCTGACTACAGAAAAGCCAAAGGATTCTACATACTCTTGAATTGCTTCTGAGATCTCATGCAGATGAACTCCTTCTCTGGCAAGCTTAATTCCTTCATAAAAACTCTTTTCGGTTACTTCGATCAGCTGCTTTGCTTCTCTGCTTATCTCTCCCACCGGGAGTGTTCTGGCAGCATCGGAGTGAAAGCCCTGGAAGATGACTCCGCAATCAAGGCTTACAATAACGCCATCCTTGAGGATCCGCTCCTTTGAAGGTATTCCGTGAACCACTTCATCATTCACACTGATACAGATAGACGCGGGATATCCGTTATAATTAAGAAAGGATGGGATACAGCCATAACTCTTTATGATCTCCGCACATTTCCTGTCTATCTCAATCGTAGAGATACCGGGATGTACATAGCCTTTCAGCTGCTCCAGTACATTTGCGAGAATTCTTCCGGATTCACGCATTAATTCAATTTCTTTTCCTGACTTAATACTAATTGACATGATTCCTCCATCTGCTGTCTCATCTAGAAGTTCCTCCAGATCATGAGCATAAGTTTAAGTAGCGTTCTGATCAGCCTGATACTCTATCTAAGGTCATATTATGCTTCTACAATTCCGACAATCTCATCAAATATTACATCCATATCCCTGGTACCATCAACGGATCTTAAGATACCCTTACCCTGGTAATAATCAATCAGGGGCTGAGTCTGATCGTGATAAACCTTTAACCGCTTCTCAACTGTCTCAGGCTTATCATCTTCCCGGAGTACCAGTTCGGCACCGCAGTTATCACAAATGCCTTCTTTCTTCGGGGGAATGGTAACTACATGATAAGTAGCACCGCAACCGATGCAGGCCCTTCTTCCGGACATGCGGCGGATAATATTCTCATCGGGAACGTCCACATCAATTGCATATTCCAGGGCATCGTTATTCTTAGCCAATGCCTCATCCAATGCCTTTGCCTGGGGAATCGTCCTGGGGAAACCATCCAACACATAGCCCTTCTCACAATCAGGCTCCTTAAACCGGTCGATGACCAGATCTACTACCAGCTCATCCGGAACTAAAAGTCCCTGATCCATGTATACCTTTGCTTTCTTCCCAAGCTCTGTTCCGTTTTTGATGTTTGCACGGAAGATGTCTCCGGTGGAAATGTGCGGTATCCCATATTTTGAAGCCAGTCTTTTTGCCTGAGTGCCCTTACCTGCTCCGGGAGCTCCTAACATAACAATCTTCATGTAATCAATTCCTCCTGTTAATCAACTAGATAACTTACTTATTCTATTCCTGATATCCAAATCTGTGACCAAAAACTTACCTGGTCTACTCGAAATTGATGCCTTATATCACGTAACCTACCCCTATTGGAAGAAGGCCTCTTCTTCCGATAGGGGTAAAGTAAATGACCATATTAGTCATTCAGGAATCCTTTATAGTGGCGCACGAGCAGCTGTGATTCGATCTGCTTGATTGTCTCTATGATAACACCTACTATAATGATGATTGAGGTGCCGCCGAAGCTTACATGTGCTCCGAACGCTCCACCGAAAAAGATAGGTATGATGGAAACGATCGTTAAACCAACAGCTCCGATGAAAATGATATGATTAAGTACTTTGGTCAGATATTCGGTCGTCGGTTTACCGGGACGGATACCTGGAATAAAGCCACCCTGTTTCTTCATATTATCTGCAACTTCAATCGGGTTAAAGGTGATGGAAGTGTAGAAATAAGCGAAGAAAATTATCATTGCAATATAAAGCAGTAAGCCTAAGGAGTATTTAAATTCGCCCCAGCCGTCAAAGATTCTGAGCCAGCTTCTCTGATCCAGCACCTTAAGTACCTTCGGCCAGAAATATGCTCTGGCGGGCTGAACACCCCAGAAGCCTGCAATAACACCGGGGAAGGACATTAAGGAACCTGCAAAGATAACCGGAATAACACCGGCGGTGTTTACCTTAAGAGGAATATTGGAGGTTTGTCCACCTACCATTTTCCTTCCTTGGACCTTCTTAGCGTACTGCACAGGTATCTTACGTTCTGCATTTGCAAGTACGATTACAAAGACAATGGTTACTACAAATACTGCCAAAATAATGAGTGCTGCCAACACAGCCTTAACAACTGACTGTCCCTGTACGAAGGTACGGTACAGATTGATGAAATCGCTGGGCATCGTGGATACGATATTGGTCAGCAGGATAATGGAGATACCATTACCGACACCATTCTGGGAGATCTTCTCACCCGTCCACATCAGGAAAGCAGAACCTGCTGTAAGAGAGGCAATAACTAAGATTACGTTGGAGAAAGTCAAACCGCCTTCCAGGTAGCCTGTATTACCAAATCCGATTGCCATGGCACCGGACTCAATAACAGAAAGACCTACCGTGATATATCTGGTAAGTGCGGTCATCTTCTTCCTGCCATCCTCGCCTTCCTTCTGGAGCTCTTCCAGCTTAGGAATCGCAATAGTTAACAGCTGAACGATAATCGAGGATGAAATGTATGGTGTGATACTTAATGCGAAGATTGACATTCTGGTGAAGGAACCACCGGTCAAGCTGTTAAAAAAACCAAGGTTTGAAAATAAATCCTTCGTCAGGTTCTGATCGATAGCAGGGGCTGGGAGCAGAGTTCCCAGTCTTACTACGATTAATGCTATGAAAGTGTAAATAAGTCTTGTTCTGATATCCTTAACTTTAAAAGCGTTTCGGAATGTTTTAAACATATTAAATCACCTCAGCATTTCCACCAAGAGC
>JAEZJW010000112.1 GCA_023415595.1 Bacillota bacterium | reverse complement strand
AAAAGAATATTCATATGAATAAATTGAAATGTAAGAGCACCCTGCAGCTTACATTGGATGATGATTTCAATGTCCCGGACATAAAGCCGGATATTGATGAGATAATTACTGAGCAGGGTGATATCAGAATTACCGACATTAAGGCAATGAACGGAAAGCTTCTGGTAAAAGGTGCTTTACAGTTCAATGTTCTCTATCTGAGTGAAGAGGATCATAGACCGATACATAATATTTCGGGGGAAATCCCTTTTGATGAAGTTATTAATATGGAGCTGACCTGCGCTGATGATGACCCGACTATAAAGTGGGACCTGGAGGACCTGTCAACAGGGCTGATCAATTCCCGTAAGCTTAGTGTGAAGTCCATTGTCCGCCTAAATGTAGCAGTAGAGGAGCTTTATGATGAGGAAACCGCTGTTATGGTGGAGGGACCCGAGGATGTCCAGTACATCAATAAAAAAGTAGAGATTACCGACGTATGTATCAATAAGAAAGATACCTTCCGGATTAAGGATGAATTGCTGCTGCCCACGAATAAAGGGAATGTATCCTCCATTCTCTATTCAGATATGAAGCTGAATAATGTTGAGGTAAGACTTTTAGAAGATAAGTTCATGATAAAGGGCGAGCTTCCGGTGTTTGTTCTCTATACCACGGAAGATGAGGAGAACCCGATCGAATACTTTGAGACAGAGATACCCTTCAGCGGAACCATTGACTGTAACGGTTGTAATGAGGACATGGTGGAGGACATTAACTTCCGCATCCTGAAGAAGAACCTTGAAATCAAGTCTGACGCCGACGGAGAAGAGAGAGTCCTGGATCTGGAAGTGATTCTTGAGATGGCGATCAAAGTATATGAGACAGAGGAACCGGAGATCATCTGTGATGTATATAGCCCTTCAAAGGAAATCATACCCGTCATTCGCGATGCCACCTATGAAAATCTTGTTATAAAAAATAATAGTAAATACAGGATCGCAGATAGGATCCGCGTTCCGGAAAACCAGCCAAGGATCCTCCAGATCTGCCATGCCAGCGGCAATATTAAGATTGATGATGTCTATGCGGAGCAGAATGAACTGCAGGCAGAGGGAGTCATTGAGGTGGGTATCCTGTATATTTCCGAGGATGACCGAAGACCGATGAATTCGCTTAAGGGTGTGGTTCCGTTCAGTCAGACGATTGAAGTGAAGGGAATGAAGCCGGCCAGCACCTATGATATTAAGCCGAATATCGATAACTTAAGTGTTATGATGCTGGATAGTGACGAGATTGAAGTAAAGGCATCAATCAACCTGAATACCATCGTTTTCGATAAGATCGTGGAACCGATTATTACAGATATCGAAGTAACAGATCTGGATCTGGAGAAGCTGCAGGCCATGCCCGGATTGATCGGATACGTGGTAAAGCCGGGAGACAGCCTCTGGAAGATTGCGAAGAAGTATTATACTACGGTAGACTCTATTATGAAAATCAATAATATGGAGGATGACCGAATCAGAGAAGGAGATAAACTGATTATCATGAAAAAGGTGGATACTGTATTCTGATCTTAGAAAATAATCCCACCCATATTAAGAAATTAAAACTATTTACCGATATATAGTGTGAAGATAAAACATCTTCACACGGGAAGAACTGCGAAGTTCGCACATTGGTGCTCACTCCTTGTTCTTCCGGGGTTTTGACAACATGAAGTCTTAGAGTGAAGGAACAAAACCTCATGTACCCGGCTTACTTAATAGCCTGGCCAGCATGGGGTTTTGCAGTCACCGTTACCAAGGAGGGACTTCCTCCATACCAAGGATGGGAATTTAAACAGAAGGCAGGAAGCCTTCTAGAAACGGAGGATAAAATGAGTGTGGATAACATCTCAAAGATTAAGGATGGATATGAAAGTACGGCAGTAAAGTCAAAAACAGGCTCTGCCAAGAATCCGGGAAATGCACATCAGAGTAAAGCTGAGGATGCGGCAGCGGTTTATGAGAAAAGTAGTGATACCGAAAGTAATAAGGTATATCAAAGGGACAACGCCACCATAGAGAGAATGATGCAGGAAGCAGAGAGAAGATCCCAGAGTCTCAGAAGCCTTGTGGAGAAGATGCTGTTAAAGCAGGGAGAGACCTTTTCGGATAGCACGGACATCTATGCTCTTCTCAGGGAGGGTAAGATACAGGCAGATCCTGAGACCAGAGCTCAGGCACAGAAGGATATTGCAGAGGATGGATACTGGGGTGTCAAACAGACCTCGGATCGATTGTTATCCTTCGCTAAAGCACTGGCCGGTGGAGATCCTTCAAAGGCAGACTCCATGATAGAAGCTGTTAAGAAGGGCTTCGAGGAAGCAACGAAGACCTGGGGCGGGGAACTTCCCGGGATCTGTAATGACACGATGAAGGAATCCATCCGAAAGCTGGAGGAATGGAGAGATTCCGTTAATAAAGAAGTATCTGCTTGTGGTACGGTCTAAAAATAAGAGCCGAAAACTTAAACGATTATATCTGATCTGATAGGGGATTGTCTGAAAGGCCTAGGGGCTTTTAAGGCAACCCCCTTTATTAATGATTAAAACCTTATTGGATTAATTATAATATAATTTTAATCTAGGTGAACTGAAAATGTGATATGATAGACAGAAGTAATACATAAGAGTTTATATTGGAGGTATTCAAATGTCGAAATTATCTAACGGACGCAAAACAACCTACTATATTGGGATGGGAATGACTATCCTGGGCTTCCTATTATTTATATCCATATTCTTTTCCGTCTTCGGATTAATGAACAGGAGCATGAACAGCGTGAATTCCTTCAACCAGTTCGAGTCCGGCAGGGGACTTTCCTTTGGAAGGCCTTTGATCGGTATGCTCCTAATGATCGTTGGACAGCTTGTGATGAGAGTAGGTGCCAGAGGTGCGGCCGGGTCAGGGATCCTACTCGATCCGGAGCAAGCCAGGGAGGATCTGAAGCCTTACACGGAAGCAGCCGGCGGTATGTTGAATGATGTCATCAGTAATATTGATGCCTTTGATAAAAAGGAGGTCTCCACAGAGACGAAGGAAGTCATTAAGGTCAGATGCAGAAGCTGCGGGACCTTAAATGATGAGGATTCTAAATACTGCAAAGCATGTGGGAAAGAAGTTTGATAAGGGAGGGTAACGATGAGAACGGAACAAGAGATGATGGATCTAATTCTTGGAGTTGCACAACGAGAGGATCGGATCCGGGCGGTCTATCTGAACGGCTCGAGAGCAAACCCCAGTGTGCCGAAGGACATCTTTCAGGATTATGATGTAGTTTATGTAGTTACAGAGACAGAGGGCTTCATTAAAGATAAGACTTGGCTCAAGATATTCGGTGAGTTTGTCGTGATGCAGGAGCCGGATGTCAATGTACTCTATGAATCAGAACCTACAGACACGAAGAACCATTATGCATATCTAATGCAGTTTATGGATGGGAACCGTATCGACCTTAGCCTTCAGACACTGGAAGCCTCAATTAAGGAATGCAAGGAAGAGAAGCTGACAATCATTCTTCTGGATAAGGATGGAATCCTTCCTAAGCTTGTGTCCTCTTCTGATGAAGATTATCATGTGAAAAAACCCACCCTAGTGAAGTATGAACATTGCTGTAATGAATTCTGGTGGGTAGCACCCTATATCGCAAAGGGATTATGGAGGGGAGAGCTGCTCTATGCAATTGACCATATGAACTTCTATGTCCGCCCGATGCTGCTTATGATGCTGTCCTGGCACGCAGGAATATTAACAGACTTCACCCTCAGTGTAGGTAAGAACTGCAAATACCTGGATCGGTATCTGCCCGAGAAGCTATGGACTAAGCTTCTGGCGACCTATCCTCCGGCAGAACCGGAAAAGCTCTGGGATGCTCTGTTGGGAATGGGGGAGCTGTTCCGGGAAACTGCGGTCTTCGTAGGCGATGCCCTGGGGTATGACTATAATTTCGGAGAAGATCAAAGAACAACGGATTTCCTTAAGGATATCCGTAAGCTACCCAGGGATGCTAAGGAAATCAGATAGCAGGTTACAGCATAGTAACTTAAAATCGGAAAAGGAGTATTATCCCTTTCCGATTTTTTATCCGGTAAACTATATACTTATTTTTAGGATCACGTTATGGCCAATAGGGCTTTGTCAGATGTACGGTCTTACCATGGCCGGAATTTAGAAAGTACTGATAAGCTGCTTTGGCAGCAGGAAGGCTGTCATAGATTCCGAAAACAGTTGGCCCGCTCCCGCTCATCAGGGAGGTCAGAGCACCGTGTTCGAGCATGCGTTCCTTGATCTCCTCTATGATAGGATATTCTTTTATGGTAACAGTTTGCAGGATATTATCCATCAGTGAGGTGAGCTGATATAAATTCCCCTGTTCGATGGCAGCAAGCATTCCCGGAATATCCGGATGAGTGACTTCTCCCGATAATTTCAAGTGCTCGTAAACATATTTCGTGGACACGCTGATGTCCGGCTTCACCAGAAGGATATGGCATCCCGGCATCGGCTTCAGGGTTGTTAATATCTCTCCGATTCCTTCTGACAGTGAAGTTCCGAGCTGGATGCAATAGGGAACATCGGCTCCCAGTTTGACCCCCAGCTTTTTCAGTTCATGTTCGCCTAAGCCTGTTTCGAATAATTGGTTTAAGCCCATTAAGGTGGCTGCGGCATCACTGCTTCCGCCTGCCATCCCGGCTGCCACGGGGATTTGCTTATTCAAGTTGATGTGGATTCCATCCCTGATATGTAAGGTTTCCCGGAACAGCTCCGCAGCCTTATACACTAGATTTCTGCGGTCATGGGGCAGCCAGGGAAGATTCGTGCGGAGTTTAATTTCACCATCGGAATATTTTCTCAAGGTCAGGGTGTCATACAGGTCAACGGACTGCATAATCATGCTGACCTCGTGGTACCCGTCTTCCCGTTTCCGAAGAACATCCAGACCCAGATTAATTTTTGCATAAGCCTTCGTATCTATAGAATTCATAAGAGTCTCCAATTTAAGTTGATATCCGTATTCTATCACAGAATCATATGGTTTACAATCAGTCGCCAAACAGCTTTTTGAAGGAGTCCCAAAGCCTGAACTTATATTTTACCGTGACGGGCTTGGCCTTCAGGACCTCATATTCTTCCTCGGTCAGCAGGCCTTTCAGCTGATCTTCAGCCTCGGGATCCACGACACTGTAGGTCTCGTCCACAAAGCACAGCGGAGGGAACATAACGCACCACCAGTTCTTCCCGGAGGCTTCCCCGATCTGCACTCGCAGAGCTTCGTAGTAACCCGGAGGGAACGTGTAATCACCATACTGTTTCATAGGAAAATATGCGGGCTCCAGACTGACCCGGACCGGATAACTGTAGCCTTGTTCTGTAATGATTTTCTCAGCCAAAGTGCCGATTGAAGACAGCTCTGACTGAAGTACGGCGCGGCCTTCCTGAATATCCGTTATGTTTGCTAGCTTCGGAGATAATTCCTTCACTAATTCATCCTTTACCTTAAGCTTCAGCTGCTGATCCTCCGGGCTGTCACTGTTGGCGATAACATGGAAACGGATGATTTCATTTGCAATGCCTTCCTGAAGCTTATGATTACCCGCTGCTTGTGCACGAATGATGCAGGTACCTGCCCACGAAAAGAATAAGATAATCAGCAACAGCTTATAATCCATCTTAATGACATTGGTTTTTGCAAGAGATTCCTTATACTGCTTATATAATTTTTTTAACATTATTCCTCCTTATTATGGCCGGCAGGTCATTTTAAGCACATAAAACACGAAAGCACGTTTCTGTGCCCTATGCCAGCCTATCCTTTTTGGTTTTGGTCCGATTACTATGTACCATGCGGTGATGACAATTTAATTCTTGACAGTAAATGGGTGTCTTATACAACGGTCAGCAGTAAGAAGATGAAATAAGGATTATGCCTTGAACTCGCAGAGGGAAAGCGTTAAAATAATATAAGTTCGGAAGCACCGGAATAAGCTTTATAAATCTTGAGAAGTGTGAGAATACTCTCTTAGAAGGAACGAATGAAGGAGATTAGGATGAAGAAGGAAGTCAGGGTAACGCTTGAGGGAATACAGGACGGAGATATAAAGGAAACACTGGCATCAAGGTCTGATGGAATCTACCAATATCAGAACGGGAAGCATTACATCCGCTATGAAGAAGCGGCAGAAGACGGAGTCGGCAAGGTAAAGAATACACTGAAGCTCTCGGCACAGCAAATCGTTATGAGGAAGGAAGGACCGGGGATTAATACACAGCTGATCTTTGATCCTGCCGAGGAAACCCACGCAGTATACCAGACGCCATACGGTAGCTTGAATTTCCAGATTACCGGGTCTGTAATTCTCATGACAGAAGAGGAGGATGAAATCAGGGTAATACTAAGATATAACTTATCGGATCAGGGAATTAAGGTTTCGGAAAATCAGGTAAAGATTCATGTTAGATCCATCTAGCAGAATATCAAGGGAATGGTTACGGAAACGCTCCGGGGTCTTGCCATTATGGCAAGAAGAGGGTTAATATAGAAAAGGCAGGGACTTGAACTGACCCCTAAAAGATAGACCTAAAAATCTAACTTTTAGGAGGTCTTTTTTCATTCTGATAATTACACTTGAAGATCATAGCAACTTATTCAGTCGCAGAGTTGGTTTTATCTGTTACATAGCCCTCTTCATCAATTGACACACCGAAGGAAATCTCCTCCATGAAGTTAAAATAAGCGGTCCGCTTATCCTCTTCCGTAATCAGGGAGGTATAAGTGTTTTCTCCCAGGGTGGGTAACAGCTGGACTCTAAGCCCTCCCTCCGAAGACAGTATGAGCTTCAGAAGGCCGGCTTCTCTGGTGGTATTATTGAACCAGTAATTGCCGAGGCTATAGGCAATCGGTTTTCCCTTATAAAATTCTAAGCCCTGAAGTACATGGGGATGGCAACCGATGACTGCATCTGCTCCGGCATCAATATATTGTCTTGCAAGTGTCTTCTGATAATCTGTCGGATAGTTGGTACGTTCTACACCCCAATGGACATAGACGACTACAAAATCGCTTTGCTCTGAAGCCTCCCGGATCGTCTCCAACAAAAGGGTGGGATCATAGGTACCGATCA
>JAEZJW010000093.1 GCA_023415595.1 Bacillota bacterium | reverse complement strand
ATGACCTTCAGTTCTGTTTCAATCAAACATTGATTTTTTATAAGGCTTGGATCCTCCTGAATGACCAGAGTGATATCTCTTCCGGTTAACTCCGCCAGATAATCCTTCTTTCCGGCTACCAGCTCATAATCCTCCCTGCTTACCCTAACGGTATAGGAATCCGCTTTATCAAGCCCCAGGAATGCGCGCTCTACCAGGTACAGGATGACATCCTTCTGTTCCTCAATTAAGATACCGGTGATCTTTGTGATCAGTTCTGCCAGAATCTCAGCTGTCTTAGGTTCCAGCTCAGAAATGTATGCCTGATACTCTTCCTGCTGCTGTTGCTTCAGTTGCTCTAATTCTGCCGTCCTTCTCTGCAGCTCCGCAAGGCTCTGCCGCTGACCGTCCTCATAACCCTTTTTCTTCGCTAAAGCTTGGGCTTCCGCTTTCAGCTGCTCTGCCTCAAGTCTTGCCTTATCCAACAAGGCTTTTGCTTCTTTCTTGGCATCTTCTAGCAGTTTATTTGCTTTCTCAGCAATCTCCTCCGTATTCGGAACGGCTTCTACAACCACTGCCTGAAGTCCTTCCACAAAACCGTCAGTAATCACCTCGGTAGGGGAAGCAATCCGGAAACTTCTCTTTTCATTAATGTCCGAATCCCTCTTAAGGTGACAATCGATGGTTTTTACCATTTCCTCTTCTAAACGTACGGAATAAGCTTTAATTACATTAGACAACGATTTCGTCACCTCCGCCTCTGGAAATAATAATCTCAGAGGAATCCTCCAGTTTTCTGATAATGTTTACAATCTTCTGCTGAGCCTCTTCCACATCCTTCAGACGGACAGGACCCATATATTCCATATCTTCCTTGATCATGGCTGCCAGACGCTTCGACAGGTTGTTAAAGATAACATTCTGTACCTCTTCATTGGAGCCCTTCAGAGCGACAGCCAGTTCATTATTATCAACCTCTCTGAGTACTCTCTGGATGGACTTGTCATCCAGGCTCAGGATATCCTCGAATACGAACATCTTTCTGCGGATCTCATCTGCCAATTCAGGTTCTTCGATTTCGAGGGTCTCCATAATATGTTTCTCGGTACCGCGGTCTACGGTATTTAAGATTTCAACGATGGAATCCACACCACCGACAATCGTGTAATCCTGATTAACAAGGGAGGCCAGCTTACGCTCCAGCACTCTCTCCACTTCCTTGATTACATCCGGTGAGGTACGGTCCATCTGGGCTATACGCTTCGCAACATCTGCCTGTTTATCCGGTGCCAGGGACGAAATAATCGTTGAAGCCTGGTTCGGTGACAGGTAGGACAGGATCAAAGCAATTGTCTGAGGATGCTCATCCTGAATAAAGTTCAACAGCTGGGAGGCATCGGTCTTTCTTACAAATTCAAAAGGACGAACCTGAAGGGAAGCTGTCAGCTTACCAATGACATCCTTCGCCTTATCGATACCGAGCGCTTTCTCCAACAGTTCCTTCGCATAGGCGATACCGCCCTCTGCGATATATTGCTGTGCCAGGCAGATTTCATAGAATTCATCCATGACCTGATCCTTGGTTGCAGGAGAAATACTTCTGGTATTGGCAATCTCCAGAGTCAGAGTCTCAATCTCATCCTCCTTCAGATGCTTGAAGATGCTGGCCGACCTTTCAGGTCCCAAGGAAATCAGAAGGATAGCTGCCTTCTGCACACCGTTTATTTCACTACCGCTATTTGCTCTCGCCATATAAACCAACATTCCTTCCCTTTGAATTTGTTTGTGCCAAGGATAAAGTCCCGCATTTGCGGGCCTTGCGAAGGCACAAACTTCGAAGTGTGAAAATGCTCTTTCTTCACACTAACCTCTCCTTTGAATTAGTTTGTGCCGAGGTTAAAGTCCCGCATTTGCGGGCCTTGCGCAGGCACAAACTTCTGTGCGTGAAAATGTTCTTTATTTTCACGTTTAGCTCCATTCTTCGTTCAGCCAGTTACGCAGCAGCTGAGCCACTGCATCGGGCTTCTCGTCAACGAACTTCTCTATCATCTTTCTGACCTCGGAAACCTCATTAAACTCAATATCCTCAATGGTCTGATTTTCCTTCGTTGTTGCCAGAAGCTGTTCCACGGATAGTTCAGGTTCCAGTTCAGTAACTTCCACCGGCCCAAAGCCTTTGAACACTACGAACAGGATCAGAGCAACAATCAATGCTGCCAGGATATACTGCAGATAATCGGTAAAGTCTGTCTTATTCACCAGCTTCGGTACAAACACCGGCTGTTCGATTGCGGAAATCTGAATCTTATCTTCCGATATACCGGTAGCCATGGATACTGACTTGATCAGTTCCGGATCCACAACCAGCTTTGATTCGGCACTATTGGCCAATACGTAATCATCAAAGGTTGTTCCGTCTAAGAGTCCCTGCCGTTTCAAATCCTCTTCCTTATGGGTGGTAAGCTTACGCAGTACCAAGCTGACGGAGGATTGAGCGGAATCAATGGCTCCGACCTCATATTCTGTATTAGTTACTCTTTCGTTCGGTAAATAATCATTTTCCTCTATCTCCACATTCCCGGTCGTAGAGGAGGAGTCCTCAAGCATATAATCAGTTTCGTCATTGGAGGTAGTTCCCGGCACTCCTCCTGAACTGCCCGCATTCTCCGAATTATAAGTATAGCTGTGGCTGAATACACCCTGCTCCTGGCCTTCTGCCGGCAGGTATTCCGTATAGAGCTCTGTAACCTTGGTATTATCAATGACCAGATGGGGAGCAATCTCAACATCGTCATATCCGCTCTTTAACAGCAGCATATACAGATTGTTAATAAAGGTATTACGGAGGCGTTCTCTGTAATCCTCATTGCTGTTAGCTGCACCGGAGTACAGATCCTGTTCCCCTCCATACAGCAGCTTACCGTTCTGATCCGCTACCTTAACCTTCTCGGAAGAGGTATTACCGATGACGGAAGCTACGACCTGAGCAATCGTCTCAGCTGTCTGAGGCTCAAAATCGTCATTGGTAGTAAGCAGGACACTGGCATTGGTTTCCTGCTGGGGGGTAAGGATGGTATTCGTAGCCTCTACAGGGATATAGTAAACCTCTGCATCCTCTACTCCCTCCATCTTAACAATATAATTTCGTAACTGGTTCTGCATATAAAGATTGATTTTCAGAGTCCGGTCACTATTCGTAGTGCTGAGACTGTTATTCAGAAGCTCGTCCAATGTGATGCCTGTGGATGGCATGTCATTACTGGCAAGCAGAAGAACCGCATCGGAATAACGCTTTAAATCCACCGATACAGTCAGATGATCGGATCCTAGTTTATATTTTATACCTTCTTCTTCTAATAAATCTATTACCTCACTGGCCTCCTTGGAGGTTTCTGTGATGGTCAGTTCCTCGTATTGTACCCTGTTCGCAATTACTACCAGAACAACAAATGCAAATAGAACAGCACAGGCCACGCTGATGATAATGGTCTTTTGCTTACCGGTATACTTGTTCCAAAATGCCAACAGCTGTTTTGGTAATTGCTTCAATCTGTCTGCCATTATCCTGTACTCCTTAAGAATATATTATCAGAACTGCAGATTCATAATCTCTTTGTAGGCATCTAAAACCTGGTTCCTGATTGCTACGGTATATTGTATCGCAAGATTGGCTTTCTGCTGTGCAACCTGTAAATCATGGGTATTGTCCGTAAGGCCCAGCGCATACGCCATTTCTGCCTCCTCAGCTGCATTGCAGTAATTTTTCGTCTCCTCAATCAGACCCATTGCAGCCTGAAACAGGCTTTCAAAGGTTGCATTACGGTTCTCCTTGGCAGAAGAAGCCGAATCTATTCCGTATTTACTGAAATCTGTTAGATTGCCAATGGATGTTACGTTCATCTCTTACCTCCGCTTATTTACCGACTTCCAAACCCTTCAATGCCATATTCTTCGTGGCATTAAAGGCCGTAACATTCGCTTCATAGGATCTGGTTGCATCAATCAGATCGGTCATCTCCTGTACAATATTCACATTGGGAAAGGTGACATATCCTTCTTCGTCCGCATCCGGATGAGTGGGGTCATAGACCTTACGCATCTCGGCTTCTTTATCCTCTGAAATCGTCGTTACTTTAACACCGTTACCGGCTGTGCCTTCTGTCTTCATAAGGACTTGTCCAAAGGGGGTGACATCCTTCTCAGCGAAAACTACCGTCTTCCTCCGGTAGGGATTCCCATTCTCGTCCCTCGTTGTGTTTACATTCGCGATATTCTGGGATATGATATCCATTCTGAGTCTCTGTGCGGTCATACCGCTAGCACTGATATTCATTCCGTTCATGGATGACATGGATTTATCCTCCTCTCATGCCTTGTCAGCTGATCATAAATCAAGGTTTTGACTTTGGTGTATTAACATAATTTGATTAATGTTCTGCTATTTTTATATGGATTAATTTTCATTATGTAATATGTCTTCTCTTAATGGTATGTTGAACTTACTTCTGTAGGACTGCCTTTAATCTGTTGAATTCCTGAGTCATAGAATCGAGCAGGGCATAATATCTGATCTGGTTTTCTGCCAGGTTAGCCGACTCCGTGTCGATATCTACATTGTTGCCATCCAGGCGGAAGCTTTTGCCGGAATAATCCGTATATACACCGGGCTCCAAACGGCTTAAGTTTGCCTCACCAACCCGTTTCTCTAAGGAATCGTCTCCTACCAGAGCAGTCATCAGATATGATTCAAATTGCACATCCTTACGCTTGTAACCAGGGGTATCCACATTCGCTATGTTGTTATTGATAACCTCATTCCGCTTCCAGCTTGCATCTGCCGCTTTATCCAGTACGTTGATATAGTTAAATGCGTTCGATCCTATCATATACGCACTCCTTTCCTTATAACATTATTATAATTATTTTTACAAAAAACACAAGATATATTTGAAAATTTAGTAGAATAATACTACACCTTGTATTTCCATGGAAGATTTTAAGATTTCATGAAAAAAAGGATTTATGGGTGCATATGGGTGCCCACAAATCCTTTTGTTATACCAACAAAATGAATCGTTTTTTCGTTCATCTTGTTTCTTAATCCATTAATCATTCATATTCTTCAGTTCATCGAACACCACATCATTCAGTACCTTGATGTAGGTACCCTTCATACCCGATGATCGGGATTCGATTACTCCGGCACTCTCAAATTTGCGGAGTGCATTGACGATTACCGATCTGGTAATGCCGACCCTGTCAGCAATCTTACTGGCAACCAGGATGCCTTCATTTCCCCTGAGCTCATCAAAGATATGGGTAATCGCTTCCAGCTCTGAGAAGGATAAGGTGCTGATAGCCGATTTGACAATCTGGACCTTTCTGTTTTCTTCTGCATTTTCTTCATTCACTGATCTCATCATCTCGAGCCCTACCACTGTCGTGCCGTATTCACTTAAGATAATATCATCAATGGTATAGGGTGCTCCGGTTTTATAAATAAATAAAGTGCCTAATCTTTCCCCTGCGATATCGATTGGTGTTATGATTGCCTGATATGTATTAATCTGATCAAACTCAAAGCCGAGCGTTCCAAGATTCACATTTTCTTTCGTGGATAGGATATTCAGGAGTCTCTCATTCAATAAGGTGTCAATGTGTCTTCCGACTGCATCCTTAATCAGTTCTCTGATTTCTATGATGTCAGCACGGTTTTTCACCCCAAGGACCTTGCCCTTACGGCTGATCACCAAAACATTGGATTCCAGTATATCACTTAAAACAACACAGATGTCATTGAAAACTACCTTATGCGAATTATTATTATGCAATAAGTTGTTAATCTTTCTTGTTTTATCCAATAACTGAACGCTCATGAAATATTTCCTCCAAATAGGTCTGTCTTATCCACCTTATCCCGATATCAAGCCTGATATGGAATAAGGTAATACAAATAGAAGTATTTTCTAATTGTACTACCTTTTCCATTTTAGCACATATTATTTTGAAAAACAATACTTTTTTCTCATTTTTGACACACTTTTTCAGAAGATTCTCTGATTTTGCATCTATTTTTTTATTTTTTTCTGCAATATACTATATTTAGCAATCAATTGCCAAAAAGCGCAATACCACCCACTATATAGGGGTCCTAAGCTTCTTTCTCCGAAGTTACATATCCGCATTTCTCATCACTGCAGACAAGTTTATTTCCTTTTTCCAGAAGCACTCCCCCACATTTTTTACATTTGATCGTAGAGGGTTTCTGCCAGGACATAAAGCTGCAATCAGGGTTATTGCTGCAGCCGTAGTATCTACGGCCCTTCTTCGTCTTACGGACGACAACATCACCGCTGCAGGCAGGGCAGGCAACACCGATCTTCTCCAGATAGGGCTTCGTATTCTTACAGTCGGGGAAGCCGGGGCAAGCAAGGAATTTCCCATGGGGACCGTATTTGACCACCATGTTCCTTCCGCACATCTCACAGATTTCTTCCGTGACCTCATCCTCGATCTGTATCTTATCCAGCTCTTCATGGGCATGATTCACCGCCTCCTCAAGGTCCGGGTAGAAATTCTTCACCACGGTTTTCCAGGAAACGGTACCATCCTCCACACAGTCCAGCAGGGATTCCAGATTCGCTGTAAAATTAACATCTACTATCGTTGGGAAGGCACATTTCATGATATTGTTCACTGCTTCGCCCAATTCTGTCACATATAGATTCTTATTTTCCTTCGCCACATATCTTCTGACGATGATGGTCGTAATGGTAGGTGCATAGGTACTCGGTCTTCCGATACCCAGCTCTTCCAGGGTCTTAACCAGAGAGGCTTCTGTGTAATGGGCGGGAGGCTGGGTAAAATGCTGGCTTTTCCGAAGCTCAGCCAGAGTTAGGATATCACCTTCCTGTAAGGCTTCAAAGACCGCCCCGGTCTCTTCATCCTCATCCTCCGGATTATAAACACTCATAAAGCCCTCAAATACAAGCTTGGAGGTGGAGGTTGAGAATCGATGGTCATTTCCTTCTATTTTAATTGTTGTGGTTTCATATTTGGCAGGCTGCATACGGCTGGCAACGAATCTTTTCCAGATCAGCTGGTAGAGTCTGAATTGATCACGGCTTAAGGAATCCTTCAATGCAGAGGGTTCAAATTCCACATAGGTCGGCCGGATGGCTTCATGGGCATCCTGGATCTTCTTACCCGTACGGCCCAGATTGTCTTCGGTGGCTACAAAATCAGCGCTATAATGCTCCTTCACGAACTGCTTTGCTGCTGTATCTGCCTCGTCACTGATTCGGATCGAGTCCGTACGCAGGTAGGTGATCAGACCTACCGTTCCATGACCCTTGATATCAATACCTTCGTACAGCTGCTGTGCCAGCTGCATTGTCTTCTGGGTGGAGAAATTCAAGGTCTTGGCAGCTTCCTGCTGAAGGGTACTGGTAGTAAAGGGGAGTGGCTGCTTTCTGATCCTCTCACTTCTTTTTATTTCCTTAATCGAAAAGACAGCGTTCTTAAGCTGCTGCAGGATTTCATTCATTTCCGCTTCTGTACGGATTACATTCTTGGAGCCCTTACTGCCATTGTATTTCGCTACCAGAGGACGCTTCTTATTCCCAAGTGTAAATTCCGCTTCCAGGTTCCAGTATTCCTCAGGAACAAAGGAATTGATCTCCTCTTCCCTGTCGCAGATGATCCGTAAAGCCACGGACTGTACCCTGCCGGCACTTAAGCCCCTCTTCACCTTGCTCCAGAGAAGCGGGCTGATCATATAGCCTACCATACGGTCCAGCATTCTTCTGGCCTGCTGCGCGTCGACCAGATCCATGTCAACCTCCCTGGCCTGCTTTATGGAGGATTTCACTGCATTTTTTGTGATTTCATTGAAAGTGATTCTGCTGGAATCCTTCTCCTCCAGCTTAAGTGTCTGAGCCAGATGCCAGGAGATGGCTTCCCCTTCCCGGTCAGGGTCCGTTGCGAGATAAACGCGATCTGCTTTTTTCACTTCCTTACGAAGCTTCGCAAGCAGGTCACCTTTTCCCCTGATCGTAATATATTTCGGGTCAAAGTCATGATTTATATCAATACCAAGCTGGCTTTTGGGCAAATCTCTGACATGCCCGTTGGAAGCGAGCACCTCAAAGTTATTTCCCAGGAACTTCTTTATGGTCTTTGCCTTAGCTGGCGATTCTACAATTACAAGATTTCGTGGCATAGAGTAACTTCCCTCTTTCTATGTGTACCATTTCATTATGGAGAGGTTATATATTAAGTATTAACCCTGTAACACATGATTGTTTATAAGCTTTTGGTTCAAAGTCTAAACTAGCATACACTATTTTTCCAAGTGATTCAAGTAAATATTATGATTTATCCATTGAATAATATATGGGGACCGGGATTATCATGTGAATTCCTTCGCGCTTTAAAACATATTATCTCTTTATTTCATTATCTTCATCCTTAGCGATGGGACCGGGTTACATATGATTTATATTGTAGTGGTATACATTTTATTCTGCTTAAATGATAGACAGTTGCTCTGTTGTTATACACCATGTAAGGGATAGCTGTCAATAGATGTCATGTAAATTCTTAGGATTTATGAGCTTATTGTTTGATAGGCCACATAGTAATTCCTTATTGTCTGGCGGATCATACCGCTCATCTCCATGGATAACAAATGCTCCATCAGTTGGTTTAAAGGAATTTGTGTCGTCATAGAGATATCTTCCAGATGCTTCGGTTCCCGGTCCAGAACCCGATAAATCTTTAACTCCTCAGGGCTGAGACCTAAGCAGGAGGAATGCTCCGTATGCTTCGTTACGGAGCATATCTGATAGTCCTCCAGAATATCCTCCGGTGTGGTCACAGGCTTCGCACCCATTTTTATCAGATTGTTACAGCCGGTACTGAGCAGATCTGTGATTCTTCCCGGCAGGGCATAGATATTCTTTCCCTGCTCCAGACCTATATCCACCGTAATCAGGGTACCGCTTTTCTTTCTTGCTTCGATTACCAGTATCCCATCGGAAAGCCCGCTGATGATTCGGTTCCTCATGGGAAAATGACCGGCGAGCGGCTGTATGCCCGGTGCATATTCCGAGAGGATGCCCCCATCCTTTTGTAACTCCATATAGAGATTAATATTCTCCTTCGGATAGCAGATATCTATACCGCAGCCCAGGACTCCATAGGTGCTTCCTCCTGCATTAAGTGCTCCGATATGGGCACAGGAATCAATTCCCCTGGCTAAACCGCTGATGACCGCAATGCCTTCCCTGGCTACTGCCCCGGAAAGATATTTGGCAATCTCCATGCCATAGGCTGAGCAATCTCTTGCTCCTATGATCGCCAGGGTTTTCCTATGATCCGGGGGCAGACTGCCCTTCACATAGAGAGCAAAGGGCGCACCGTAGATCTCCTTCAGCCTTCCGGGATATTCGGGATCGTCCTTTGTCACAAACCTTATCTTCCTGTCCTGAAGCTTCTGATATGATTCACGGATCTTGTTCTCCTCCCGGTTGTTAACCAGTTTATCAAGCTCCTCCTCCTTAAGCATTGCTAAGTGCTTAAGGCTGTTGACGTCTGCATGATATATCTCCTCTGCAGTTTTGAACACCTGAAGCAGCTGGTCTATCCGGATGGCTCCAAAACCCGGGATATTTGCCAGCCAAAAATTATATTCCTCTTTGATCATTTGTACACTTCCTCCCCAAATATAGGAAACAACTTAATACCTCATGTCCCTTCTTAACATTTATAACTTCTCTTTTTGCTTCTTGTCCGTTCAGGGAAAGCAGCAATTGCCATTACTCTCCCCAATACTTTTGATCCAGGCTCCGGTAACAGATGGCTTCGCTGATATGAGCCGTTCTTATCCTCTCGCTCTGGTCAAGGTCAGCAATCGTCCGTGCAACCTTTAGAATTCTATGATACGCCCTGGCGGTCAGATTCATCTTCACAAAGGCCTGCTCCAGCAGGGATTGCTCCTTAGGCTCCAGCCGGCAATATTTCTTGATCGTTCGCGGAGTCAGCTGGGAGTTAAACCAGATATTCTGATCCTTGTAGCGTTCCAGCTGCAGCTTGCGCGCGATTGCCACCCTTTTCTTAATCTGCTCAGAGGTTTCCTGCTGCGCTTTCGTCTGAAGTTCCTTATAGTTCATCTGTATTGCTTCAATGCAGATATCGAAGCGATCCAGCAGAGGCTGTGAGATCCGGCCAAGGTAACGCTTGACCTGAGGAACGGAACAGCTGCATTTGTTCCTATCAGGATAATAGCCGCAGCTGCAGGGATTCATGGCAGCCACCAGCATGAAACCTGCAGGGTACCGGTAGGTTGCGTTCAGCCTGGCGATTGTAACGGACTTCTCCTCCAAGGGCTGTCGGAGGACTTCGATTGTGTTCTTCTGAAACTCGGGCAGCTCATCAAGGAATAAGACCCCCAGATGGGCAAGACTGATCTCACCCGGCTTTGGAGTACTTCCCCCGCCGATCAGGGCTGTCTGGGTGATGGTATGGTGCGGAGCACGGAAGGGCCTGTTAAGAATTAGCGCCCTATGCTCCAGCAGTCCAGCGATGGAGTATATTTTCGAGATTTCCATACTTTCCTCGAAGGACAGCTCCGGCATGATCGTGGGTATTCTCTTGGCAAGCATCGTCTTACCTGCACCGGGTGGTCCGATCATCAGGATATTATGCATCCCCGAGACAGCGATTTCGATGGCCCGTTTGGCCGCTGTCTGTCCCGCCACCTCAGAGTAATCGATGCATTCTCCGGTCTGTGCATTTCGGAAAAGCTCTGTGATATCTACTCTATTCGGTTCAAGGCTCTCCTTCCCGTTAATCATCTCTACTGCCTCCTGCAATGTTGCCACACCGTAGGTATCGATTCCTTCTACCACCGCACCTTCCCCTGCGTTTTCTGTCGGAACGACGCACTTTAAGAAGCCCTGCTGCTTCGCAGAGTATACGATCGGCAGGACACCGTTCACTTTATTGATGTTACCGTTCAGGCTGAGTTCTCCGATGATCAGGATATTCTTCAGATTTTCTTCCGGAATATATCCGAAGGCTGTAAGAATTGCGATAGCGACTGGCAGATCGAAGGCTGTACCTTCTTTTCTGATATCTGCAGGAGTCAGATTGACTGTGATACGTTTGGCCGGCAGCATAAAACCGGAGTTCTTCAATGCGATCCTGACCCTTTCCCTGGCCTCCTTAACCTCGGAGCTCAGATAACCGACCATATCGAACAGGGGCAGGCCGTCACTGACATCGGCCTCCACGGAAACGATCAGTCCGTCGATTCCGTGGATAGCCGCACTATATGCTTTACTGAACATAATATTCTCCTTCCGTTGTCTCTCCCACAGGGAAGGAATCATTTGCTTATAAGAATTATAACAGAGGCTGGCAGGGATGTCCAGATAAAATGTAAAATTACGGTAAGTCTTTATTGCCTTCCGATTCGGATTCAGGTGCACTACCCATCAGAATTTCAACTGCTTCATCGGAATATTCCACAGCACCGGTCGAGTAATTGTTCTCTGTTATAATCAGATGCTTAGCTATATAATCCTTTGACAGATCAAATCTTAAAAATCTCCATCGGATTACGATCGGGTCCGTAAAATCCTTCGAGAAGTTTCCGTCCGTATATACCTTAAAAGCGGCACCCGGCACAGTATATACGATATTATCATGGTTATGGGCTATGATCACTGCCTTAACATTTTGATACTCTTTTATAACATCATAGGTATCACTGTCTTCCCTCACATGCAGGAAATGAGTCAGGACAAACACTTTACGATCCTTATACTTTTCTAGTTTCTCCTTAAGATCAGTCTTGTCAATCTCGGTTCTTCTCCAGGTATTATATAACTTATTCACACTGTCATTGAAGGTATCATAACAAAGAAAGACATAATCCCCCATCTCAACCACATAGTTCTTTCCATATCCGAAGATCTTCCGCCACTGCCTGTCCGTCTTAACATCATGATTTCCCGGCAGGCAATATACCGGGACATTAAGCTCGTCCACAATATTTTCCTTGAACCATGCTACTCCGTTCGTATTATTCGGCAGATCATCACTGGATAGATCTCCAAGTACAAATATCGCAGTTACAGGTTTTTTTTCATTTTCCCTTCTCACGGCTTCTATAAAGGAAGCTGCTCTTTCTTCTCCTGTAACACCGATCTGCTTGTTGGCTTCATAATCATTCAAATGCAGATCCGATACAAAGATGATATTCATGTCCTCGGTCTTCGGATCAAACTTAAGAACATCTGCAGAAGGATCCACCGGCTCATCCTCCGGTTCATCCCCCACTGCTTCCTCCGATTTCTCTGAAGCTTCGGCTACTTTCTCTTCTGCATTTGGAATCGATTCTCCGGCTGTTGCTTTCTCCTGTTCTGCAGTTTGCACTTGCTCTTGCTTCGTTTCGTCAGCCGATGCTTGTGCTGTTTCCGGATCTTCCCCTGTTACCGCATTCATGACTTTTCTTGTATCATTTCCGGATATTGCGTTATTCTCTTCCGTCAGTACATTTGACAGATTTGTATCACCGGTTGTATCGGCAAACTCCGTTCCATTCTCCTGTATGTTGGTATCATTCGTCCGATATTCTTTCGCAGCAGCCTGGTATTCCATTTCCGCATTGTGCTCCGCAACATATAAAAATGCTACGAACATGACAGCTGCGATTACCGTAATAAACGGCATTATAATCTTGCCCCATTTGTGCCTATTTTTGTTCATATGTACCCTCCACTATGAAACGATTTTCTTAGGTTACATAACTATAACATATTTGTTAAATTTTGTAAATAAGTCTTCTATACGATATTTTCTCCTGTCAGAACCTATAAATTGATACGAACCCACAATTATTTCTCTGATAGGGATACAGCAAACAATACATAATAGGGTATATAAATCATTTGACATCTATATGACAAATAACTATAATGATAATAATTACTGATTTATAAATTCACCTTAAGGAGGAATTATGATCCATGAATAAAACAGAATTAAGACCCGGCATCTATTATGTTGGTGTGGTTGACTGGAATTCCAGGAGTTTTCACGGCTACAGCATCCGCCGCGGTACTACCTATAATGCATATCTGATCGTGGACGAGAAAATTGCTTTAATTGATACGGTAAAGGCTCCCTTCGCAGAGGAACTACTAGACCGTATCTCAGAGATCGTCGATCCGTCCGAGATCGATTACGTGATCTCGAACCATGTTGAAATGGACCATTCCGGATCCATTCCTGCTGTAATGAAGGCTGCTACAAAGGCTGTGATCATCACCTCTTCTCCCAGTGGTCGGAAAGGTCTGACTGCTCATTACGGGGACTCTTATCCATATCAGGAGGTGAAAGCCGGGGATACCCTTTCCTTAGGCAAACGAAGCCTGACCTTTGTGGGCACTCCGATGCTTCACTGGCCTGATAATATGGTAACCTACTGCCCGGAGGAGAAGCTCCTCTTCTCGAATGATGCCTTTGGTCATCATTATACCTCCAATAAGCATTTTGATGATGAGGTGAATCTACCCGAGGTTATGAGGGAAACCCAGAATTATTATGCCAATATCCTGATGCCCTTTGGTGCACAGGCTAAGAAAGCACTGGCCATCGTGGAAGGTCTGGATATCGAAATGATCGCACCGAGCCACGGAATCATCTGGAGAAGCCATATCAAGGAGGTAATGGAGGCTTACCGCTTCTATGCGAGCGGCAATACAGAGGATTCTGCTCTGGTAATTTATGATACGATGTGGCATACCACTGAGAAGATGGCATTTTATATCGCAGAAGGCTTTGCTAAGAAGGGTGTTCAGGTGAGACTTCTTGACCTGAATGTGAACGAGCTGTCCGAGGTCATGACAGATCTGCTGACCGCCCGCTATCTGGCAGTCGGCTGCCCGACTCTGGATAATGGTGTGACCCCGAACATGGGAGCTTTTCTGACCTATTTGAAGGGACTCTCCCCAAAGGGAAAGAAGGGCTTTGCCTTCGGTTCCTACGGCTGGAGCGGGCAGAGTATCGGCATCGTCAACCAGGCTCTGGAGGAAGTCGGAGTCGAGATTATCATGGAGCCTGTGAAGGTCAATTATATTCCTTCCAAGACACAGCTGAAGGAGCTGGAGGATAAGGTAGCCGCTCTGTAACTCTCTTTCAGGTCCCTAATTGCTGACACAATGTTTTTGGTACAGGCCAAGCTGTACTATTTCTAAATATAAGAGACATTTCCATAAGATGCGCATATAATAAACCAAGAAAGAATAAGGGTGATTATATGCGCATTTGTGAGCTTCGGGAGAAGGAAGTCATAAATTGCAGGGATTGTATGCGCTTAGGCTATGTCTGTGATATTGAGTTCGATATTTGTACCGGTCATATAACACATATTATTGTACCCGGTCCCTGTAAGGTATGGGGCATTCTTGGCAGAGACCATGAATATGTGATCAGCTGCTGTAACATTAAACAGATCGGAATCGATATCATTCTGGTAGACATAGATATAGATAAATGCTTAGTAAAGTTATAGTATATATCATGAATGTCAAATAGCAGGAATTTATTATTTCTGGATACATGAAATAATTACTATGAATTACTTCATGTACTAATTTTCATGTGTTAATAAAGGTGTCAAAAGGTGCTTCGCACTTTTCCGGAAGGAATATCTTGATATGCAAGCGAGCTTGCAATAGCAAGATATTCCTTTCGGAAAGCACCGTAGGTGCTTTTGACACTTTAATTCATCTTTGTGGTTCCACAGAATAATGTTTTGAAAAGTATACCCTTGTTGCTTTCATTACTTTCTTCATTTCTTCTGCCCTGCAATATAATTAAGTTTCAGAATCTGCATGTGTTTTGTCAATTTATCAATATCTTATGCTTTAACTGTAATAATTTTCTTGACCGTTTGGACAATCTTCAATATAATCAAGTTGTATCATATTATGGGGGATACAATAGAATGACTTTACATTTGGGGAGGATAGGAATATGAAATGTCCATTTTGTAATAAAGATAATACCAGAGTCATTGATTCCAGGCCGGCTGATGATAATAATTCCATTCGCAGACGCAGACAATGTGATGAATGTCAAAGACGGTTTACCACATATGAGAAGGTGGAAACTATCCCTCTTGTCGTTATCAAGAAGGACAATAATCGTGAGCCCTATGATCGCTCTAAGATTGAAGCCGGTGTATTCCGTTCCTGCCATAAGAGGCCAATCTCAGTCGATCGGATTACCGCTTTGGTTGATGAAGTGGAAACCACCATCTTCAACCGTGAAGATAAAGAAATTCCCAGTCATATTATCGGTGAAATTGTAATGGATAAGCTTAAGGAGCTGGATCCTGTCGCTTATGTGAGATTTGCTTCTGTATACCGCGAATTTAAGGATGTAAACACCTTCATGGATGAGCTGAAGAAAATCCTTGATAAATAAAAATGTTTTAAACATTCACACTTTCCCCGGATCAGGAAATCCAGGCAGAATGCCCTGGGCTTCCACCTCCGGGGTCCTTTATATTCTATAATGTAAGTCTTCCTTCCAGAAGATCCACTCTGTCACTGCTGGTCCCGATATACATCTCATACTCCATATGCTCAAGCTCCGGGCAGCCCGTTGTTTCATTATACCAACACAGCCTGTCCGTGGAAATGCGGATCTCTGCTCTCTTACTCTCTCCCGGTCTCAGGGCAATTCTCCGAAAGCCCTTTAATTCCTTCACCGGCCTGTCAATGGAAGAATTGGAGTATCCTACATAAAACTGAATAACCTCTTCCCCCTTTATATGTCCGGTATTCGTAACGGTGCAGGAGGCTCTAATCACTCCATCTCTCACTTCGAATTCAGCCTCGTCAACAGTAAAGGTGGTATAGGATAAGCCAAACCCAAAGGGTACGGAGGGCTCAATCCCTTCCTTCTGCAGCTTCCGATACCCATGATAATAATCATAATACTGATTCTCCGTTATCCAGTTGATACTGGGCAGATCCTCTTCCCTTTTCGCTATGACAAAAGGAAGCTTTCCGCTGGGATTGACCTTACCGAATAAGATCTCCGCTATGGCTGTACCGCCCTCCATGCCGGGGTAATAGGCCATTAATATGGCACTGACCGTATCCTTCCAGTCCTCAAGCAGTATCATATTTCCACCGATTAGGACAACACAGGAATTCTGATTTACTGGTCCCACCGCCCTGATGAATTCCTTCTCCTCCTCATGAAGGCCGAGGGAATGGATTCTATCGCCACCCACGTAATCATAGTAGCGGGCATCCTCCCCATCCACATGTTCCCCCTCATCGTCATAATGATAGCCTGCGATGAAAATAACATAATCTGCTCCTGTAGCAAGTCTCCTGCCATGCTCCGCATCACAGTCCGGATAATAGATAATCTCCGCATTCTTAAGGAGCTTAGCAATCCCCTGGAGCGGAGTTACGACATAGCTTGGGAACACCCGGCTGGAGCCATGGTCTCCTGTATTTTCCATATCTGCCAGCTTACCGAAGATAACAACCCGAGCCTTTTTCCTTTTAAACGGGAGCACCTGATTATGATTCTGAATTAAGGTGATTCCCTTTCTGGCTGCCTCCAGGGACAGCCTCACATGCTCCGTACAGCCCAGCACGGATCTGTCATATTGCTTTTTGTCTCCCTCTGTAAACGAAAGCAGCGTTCTTACGATTCTGAGAACAGCTTCATCAATGTTGTCTTCGGGAACCTTTCCCTCCCTTACCGCTTCCACCAGCTTATCCCCAAAAAATCTGATATTACACATCTCCATATCCTGGCCGCTGTTCGCAGCGGTTACGGTATCTTTAATTCCATCATTAAAATCACTCATGACGAAGCCATCAAAGCCCCATTCCTCCTTCAGGACCTGCTTCAGGAGATAGCTATTCTCTCCACAGCAGCTTCCCTGATAAGAATTATAGGCACTCATAACAGCGGCAGCTCCATTGTCTATGCATTCCTTAAAGTGAGGAAGAAAAACCTCACGTTCCGCCCGCTTACTACAGGTGATGTTCACCATGTACCTGGATAGCTCCATGGAGTTGAAAGCAAAATGCTTAATGCAGGCGATGACATTCTCCGCCTGCACTCCTCTCACCAAAGCAGCTCCCATCTGGCCGATATGAAAGGAATCCTCTCCATAGGTCTCCTGACTTCTTCCCCAGCCCGGGTGATAAGGTAGATTGATGCAAACCCCGGCAAAGAGATTACATTCTCTGGCCTTCACCTCTCTGCCGATGGCATGTCCGATCTTCTCCTCCAGCTCTGTGTCAAAGGTTGCTCCCCGAAGCATGGTTACCGGAAAGCAGGTGTTCTTATTATTCCCGATTACCACACCCCTAGATCCATCTGTAAAAAGCATCCTGGGAATCTGCTTATCCTCCAGTCCACCACAATAAAAAGGACGGTAATTATAATGCTTATTCATACCTTCCGATACATCAAAATTACCGCCGAAATAGTATCCAATCCCACTCATCAGACTGACCTTTTCCTCCAGTGTCAGCTCTGTAAGCATGGACTTCACCCGGTTTGTCAAACTTAACCGGTAGCTTCTCTTATTCTTCATGAGATCCTCCAAGCTACCGATTTATGGTAGCCTAAACTGACCGGAAGATTCCTTCTGCCCTTACACAACCCCATATATGTAATTGTTCAACAGTCGGATTGCTTCCCGTTTATTAAAGTCTATATAACCTTGAATTTGCTTATTCTCTATCTTGGTTCCACGGCACCGGTATTCATTCGGAGTAATACCAAAAACATTCTTAAAAATCCGGTAGAAGGTCTTATCTGTTCCAAAGCCGCATTCCTGTGCAATGATCGAGATGGGCTTCTCTGTCTTGGTCAGCATATAAAGGGTTTTCTCAAGTTTGATAGAGGTTATCAGCTCCTTCAGGGTCAGATTTGTATGGGCCTTTAAAAAACGGTATAAGGTCTTATCACTCATGCCGATATAATGGCATAAGGCCTCTGCAAGGTTATCCTCCGAATAATTCTTTTCGACGTATTCAATGATTCTGAGAAGAATATCCGCCTCCAGCACAGAAGCATTCTTATCTGTGTACTGTCTGATATCATAATGGGTATATTCAAAGATATCTGCCACCAGGGTATAAAGGAGTGCCTGAATTCGGTAATATCCGGTCAGCGTATCCTCATAGCATCTGAGTCCGATTTCTGCCGCTATTTTCGAGAAAACCTCATAGGGAACCTTCGGCTTGACTAAATCGGTGGAAGAATTCAGATAGAACTGGTAGTTCTGATTCTTATCCTTCCAGTTTTCGAACAGCTCCTGCTTCATCTGAATGATCAGGCATATATTATTTTCATTCGTCTCATTCAATCCATGGACCACCTTACTGTTGATCAGTACGATATTCCCCTCTCTTATGATGCAGGAATCCGGCCATAACTTTAGGGATACGGAACCCTTGAGTACAAGGATCAGCTCATAATCATAATGCCAGTGATAAGTGGACTGCCCGATGGAGGTTATAAATATCTTAGCCGGAAATTTTGTTCCATGTTCAATCGCCTCATAAATATAAGAATTCATCCGCATCTCCTTCTCTTATGTAATCTTCCTTTATTATATTATACAATCAAATGAAAAGCCAGACAATCCAAAACAAAACAGTACCAATAGGGCTGTCTCACTAAATGTGTGGCACCCCTTTTAGTTTTGATGTTTATTACATCTATAGAGTTACAAAAATAGCGCGTGACATCAAGGAGTGAACATATTCGTACCTGGTAGGAGAAATGCACCGAGCTTATCATAATCCTGTTCAAATTCCACATGATCACCAAGATAATTCGGAACCGATACACTGATTCCCAGCTGACCCGGAGTCAGGTAGCTGAACATCCCCAGATAATTTCCTGAACCGATCACGTCCGCCGTCCTTAGCCCCTCTAAAAGCTCACTGTCTGTGAGTCCTTTCATATAATCCCGTACCGCTTTCTCAATTTCCTGATTACCCTCGGACGGGACAATTAGCTTCCACTGTCTGAACTCTTTCACAAAGTCTTCATCCAGTTTTACGATATCACTGAGTTTCATTCTTTTCGAATCTGCTAGTCGTATATTCGTGGTATAGACAAGTTCCGTAGGATGAGCCACATATTTGGCGTTAAAGGCAGCCTTGTACAATACGCTGAACTTCTCTGCATCTGCCGATTTCACCTCATAGTTGATGTTTAGTATGGATGTCGCCTTTGGGGAGGGCTGGCGATTAGCTTCAGGTAATGGATTGAAGGAATAGATATCCAGCACCTTCTTGATATCCTTGTCTATTATTTGATTCCAGGACTTCATCACTTCTTCGGAAGCTCCTGCAACAAAAAGCGGATAGAGTGCCTCTATTCCATCCATCTTATAGTGTACTTCATCAAATAAATACACGGTATAAGCTACATCCTTTGCTTCACCGGTAATTGGATAGATCGTTGCCCAGTCCGGAATCAATCTACCACCCCATATGGTTCCAATCCCATAGAATTCTCTTAGGTTCAATGTGTCCAGTTCCTTATTCCTGATCATTACTTCCGCTCTATACTCACCTTCTCTGTACTTCATATAGGTCTGTGGCATAAACACAGCTGTTTCCTTATAAATATTGCGGAATGATGCAACCATCAGCATCAGAATGATGATCAGGCAAATATATCTCCATCTTTTCATACCGGCAGCTCCCCAGCTCGCTGAATCTGTTGATACATTCTATGCCGTACCTTAGTAAAATACGTATGGAAATCGTATATATGTCCTGAAATAAGATCAGTTCATTGTAAGGATGCTTATTGATAACCACAATGAATGGAATTATAATAAGATTGGACTGAAGTATTCATAGAAAATGAAATTGGAGGGAAGCAGCATGCGATTCGGGGCTTTGGAGGCAGGCGGAACTAAGATGGTACTTGCCATCGGGAATGAACAGGGAGAAATACTGGAGCAGATCAGTATACCAACAAAGGATCCTTCACAGACGATACCGGAGATCCTTACTTTTTTTGAAGATAAGGAAATCAAAGCTCTGGGAGTTGGTTCCTTCGGTCCGATTAACTTAAGTCGCAGCTCGGCTACCTATGGTTCCATTACCTCCACGCCGAAGCTTGCCTGGGCCGGCTACAATATCGTGGGTGCATTGAAATCCGCTTTAAAGCTTCCGATCGGTTTTGACACCGATGTAAATGCTGCGGTATTGGCTGAAGCAACCTGGGGAAGTTTACAGGGTCTGTCCTCCGGCATCTATATTACAGTGGGTACCGGGATTGGAACCGGCATTTACCTGAACGGCCAGCTGCTACACGGCATGCTGCATCCTGAGGCGGGACATATCCTCTTAAGCAGGCATCCTGAAGATTCCTTTGAAGGAGTTTGTCCCTATCATCCGAACTGTATGGAGGGCTTAGCCTCCGGTCCGTCCATAGAGAAGCGTTATCATAAAAAAGCCGAGGAGCTAACAGAAGCCTCCCCGGCTTGGGAATTAGAAGCTTATTATCTGGCACAGGGTATCGTAAATTATATCCTGACCTTATCCCCCCATAGAATCGTACTGGGAGGGGGGATTATGAATCAGCAGCAGCTCTTCCCTCTGATCCGTGCTCAGGTCCGTTCACTGCTGAATGGTTATATCCGTACTCCGGAGCTGGAGGATCTTGAGCACTATATCGTACCCTCCTCCTTAGGAGGAAAACAGGGGATCATGGGCTGCCTGAAACTCGCAGTCATGGAGCTTGAAACAGGCATCTGACCCTACGGACTTAATTACCATCATTCCACTCCGGTATGTGGGCATCCTCAGGAATCATATCCACTGCCTCTGCTGCTGAGTACTCATCCTCCCTAAAAGGAGTTCCGGCATCTTACCCCTTAATACCACTCTTCAGCCCTTCGATTCCATGCATCACCTTTTATTCTTGGGACATCCTGTGCCGCAGAACCATTGGAAGTATCCCACCCTGCCGATAATAATCCACATCAACCGCCGAATCAAATCGTACGAGGGTTTTAAACTGTATGCTCCTGCCATCCATTGTCTTGGCGGTGACAATCAACTGTTCCCTGGGCTTAACCGTATCGGACAGTGCTATGGAGAAGCTCTCTTCTCCGGTAAGTCCCAAACTTTCCGCCGATTGTCCTTCAAGGAACTGCAGAGGAAGAATTCCCATCATAACAAGATTGGATCGATGGATTCTTTCAAAGCTCTCTGCTATGACAGCCTTGACCCCAAGAAGACTGGGACCTTTGGCAGCCCAATCCCTGGAAGAGCCCATACCATAATCCTTTCCTGCCAGAACCAATAGGCCGGTCCCCTGCTCCCGATAGTTCATGCAGGCATCATAGATCGTCATTACCTCTCCTGTCGGCCAATAGGTGGTATATCCACCTTCCGTTCCGGGAGCCAGCCGATTCCGGATACGGATATTGGCGAAGGTTCCCCTCATCATCACCTCGTGATTTCCTCTTCTGGAGCCATAGGTATTAAAGTTTTTGCTTTCAACACCTCGCTCAGACAGGTATATCCCTGCCGGGGTATTCCTGCCGATGGAGCCCGCCGGTGAGATATGATCCGTAGTGACAGAATCTCCGAATAAAGCCAATGCCCTTAATTCTCGAAGTGGTTCAATCTTCCCGGCATGCTTCTGTATCTCTGTGAAAAAAGGCGGGTTACGGATATAAGTAGAGTCTTCCTCAAACTCATAGCTTTTGCCTCCCCTGACCTCGATGGTATTCCACATCTCGTTATTACCGTAGATTGCTTCATATTCCTTCGAGAATAATTCAGGCTTTACAAACTTTTCCTCCAACTCCTTAATTTCTTCCCCGGAGGGCCAGATATCCTTAAGGTAAACCGCTTTCCCCTCTCTGTCATATCCGATCGGTTCCTTCAGCAGATCAATATTCATGGTACCTGCAAGGGCATAGGCCACCACAAGCGGAGGAGAAGCCAGGTAATTTGCCTTCACCTGGGAATGAATACGTCCTTCAAAATTGCGGTTTCCGGATAACACTGAGGTCACTAAAAGCTCCTTTTCCTGGACAGCAGCGCTTACCGGCTCCGGTAGCGGCCCGGAATTACCGATACAGGTCGCACAGCCGTATCCGATGGTTTGGAAGCCTAACTGATCCAGATAATCCTGCAACCCCGCTGCCTTCAGATATCCGGTTACTACCCTGGAACCAGGTGCCAGGGAGGTCTTGACATGGGCAGGTACAGATAATCCTCTGTTCACCGCATTTCTGGCTAAGAGTCCTGCACCGAGCATCACTGCAGGGTTCGAGGTATTTGTACAGGAGGTAATGGAAGCAATGGCTATGGCGCCTGTCTTCATGACACTCTCTCTGCCATTCGGAAGTGTAATTCTGGCCTCCTTTGCCAAATCCTCAACACTCATACCGTGCCCCTGGTTACCGAGCGGTGCCGTAAGGGAGCGAAGGAACTCCTCCTTCATTCGGCTTAAGGGTATCAGATCCTGTGGCCGCTTGGGTCCGGATAGTGCGGTCTCTACGGTCGACAGATCCAGTTCAATCACTTCTGTATAGACGGGCTCCTGCTTCTTATCCGAATAGAACAAGCCGTTCGCTTCCAGATATGCCCGTACTAACCCTATCTGTTCGTCTGTTCTGCCGGTCAGCTTAAGATAATTCAGTGCCTCCTCATCCACAGGGAAGAAGCCGCAGGTCGCACCGTATTCCGGTGACATATTGGCTATGGTTGCGCGGTCGGCAAGGGAAAGAGTGCTGATACCCTCCCCGAAGTATTCGACGAATTTACCGACTACCCCTTTCTTACGGAGCAGCTGCGTTACTCTAAGCGCCAGATCCGTTGCGGTCGCACCGACGGATAAGCTCCCGGTTAGCCGGACTCCGATGACCTCAGGTAGAGGGAAATAGGAGGGTTGTCCTAACATTCCGGCTTCTGCCTCGATTCCGCCGACTCCCCAGCCCAGTACTCCCAGTCCGTTGATCATCGTCGTATGGGAATCGGTTCCGACCAGACTGTCAGGATAAACCGTCCTGACTCCCTGCTCCTCCTTGACCAGTACCACCTTCGCCAAATATTCCAGATTGACCTGATGGACGATTCCTGTTGCGGGCGGTACTACAGTCAGATGGTCAAAGGCATTCTGTGCCCATTTAAGGAAACGGTATCGCTCACTGTTACGTTCAAATTCCAGCTTACTGTTTTCGGCTAAGGCCTCTTGACTTCCGTACAGATCCACCTGTACCGAATGATCGATCACCAGATCCACCTCCACCTCCGGATTAATCCGATCCAGCTTGTTCAGACCGGCTTCTGCCATGGCAGCTCTCATGGATGCCAGATCAAGAACTGCAGGTACTCCGGTAAAATCCTGAAGGATTACCCTGGCCGGCTTAAAGGGTACCTCTTCCTCACTGCCCCTGGTCCCGGTCCAACCCGCAAGACTGCGGATATGCTCCTCAGTAATGATATGCCCGTCCCATTGCCTGAGTACGGATTCCAGCAGCACCTTGATAGAGTAAGGAAGGTTCCGGATATCAAACCCTTCCGTTTCTAATACAGAAATATCAAAATATTCATATTGCTGACCTTCAAAATCCAAATACTTTCTGGTAAGGTCATGATAGCCATTTGTTCTTGTCATTTTACCACCTCATTCATTCCTTTAGTAGACTCATAGTCGTTGCATTTATGGTATCAAAGTATCGTCTGTTCCTTAATAGTATCATAGTTCCAGCAGATATCATAGGTATCATTATCCATCAGGTCCTGAAATTATTCAGATACTCTGTGGCGGAACGGTTCATCTCATGGCAGAAGGCAGACATATATTTGCGGTTGCAGAAGGCTTGCAGATACTCCTTCATATTCCTATCTGGTAGTCCTGCTTTCTCATGGCGGATCTGATGCATCCTGTCATGATCCTCCTTTTGAAGCCTCCGGTAGCGATTTTCAAATACGATAAACTCCTTCTCGAAGCGGACCGGCTTCTTCCTCTCCATCTGACTCTCTGTTGGGTATCCGTAAACCAACATGGCAGCCGGCATCACATAATCCGGCAGCTCGAGCAGCTCCCTTACCGTTTCACAATGTTCAATGATATCACCGATATAACAGGACCCGATTCCAAAGGATTGTGCAGCCACGACAGTATTCTGGGCTGCAATGATAGCGTCAGCCTGGGCCAGCAAAATGTCTCCCTCACCAGGCGTTCGGGGATTGCAGTCCTCATAGCAGAAGGCATCGTACCATCTCTGATAATCTGCCAGAAAGATCAGCACCATCGGTGCCTTGGCGATAAAAGGCTGATTGTCGCAAATTACTGCCAGCTTGTCCTTCAACTCCTGTTCCGTAATATTAAGTATGCTATAGAGCATCATGGCTCCGGCCGTTGGGGCCTCCATGGCTGCACGTATGATTTCCTCTCGGATTTCCTCCGTAATCGGCTTGTCCTCAAATACTCTGACTGATTTTCTGTCTCTGATCTGTTCTATTACCTCATTCATAGGCTACCTCCCAGATATATTTGTTCTGCATTGGGCTTATACCCCTGCGAATTCCTCCAATACTCTTATATAATTATCACCCTGTAATTCATAAATAATATAGCCCCGGCTTTCGTAACCGGTGTCCGAAATGATAATTTCATATAAACCATCACCGGTGATGTCAATTGCACTCATAAACTCCGGACGGGAATTGATGAGAATCTCATCCCCTTCCTTAATACCCAGAAATTCTGCCGAATAATCGCTGGCTTCTCCTCTGTATGCCTCCTGAATCACTTTCATGCTTTTATTATCCCGATACAACACATAGGAATAGCAGCCTGCAGCCGGTACCTCATAGTAATACTGGTCCTGATACTGCCAGGTACAGATGATATCCTCCTCTTCTCCGTCCTGGTCAAAATCAAAGCTGTAGCCCTTCAGATACCCTATCTCATACTCAGGATGTCCTATCTCAGTAAAATAGTTCATAACCGCTTCCTCATAATAGCTATTCTCCGCACTGCGGGGCCTTACTGAAGTAAGCCTCTGCTCCGAGCCGATCACAATGTTGTGAAGGAGTGGTGTTTCTTTCATCTCCAACATATAGAATCTTTCAAAATCAATATCCAGTTCAGGAGCACCTCCGGTTGCTACGCCCTGATAGTCCTGATTATAGAACAGCCGATAGGT
>JAEZJW010000046.1 GCA_023415595.1 Bacillota bacterium | reverse complement strand
GTGGCGGACTCTGGATTTATGATAATGAGATTGATACGATTACCGGCAGCTATGAGAATGGGGAGCTGGTATATGTGCATGATTTCGATGATTATTACCTCGGTTGTGGATTCATCAATACAAAATCCAAGATTACCGTACGTATGTTGTCCAGGATCAAAGGTCAGGAGATAGACCATGATTTTCTGGTCATGCGGGTAAGGAATGCCTGGGAGTACCGGAAGAAGACCGTGGATACCGGAAGCTGCAGGGTAATCTTCGGGGAGGCTGATTTCCTACCTGGGCTTGTTGTCGATAAATTCTCCGATGTGCTGGTGGTTCAGTCACTGGCGCTTGGAATCGACAGGCTGAAGGATGAGATTCTCGGAATTTTAAAGGATTTGCTTACACAGGATGGAATAAAGATCAGGGGAATCTATGAGAGAAGTGATGCTAAGGTCAGATTAAATGAAGGTATGGAACGGGTGAAGGGCTTTATCGGTGAACCCTTCGATACCAAGGTTGAGATGATAGAAAATGGCGTAAAATATCTGGTAGATGTGGCGGAAGGCCAGAAGACCGGCTTCTTCCTGGACCAGAAGTATAACCGGGCCGCTGTTGCCAGACTCTGCAGTGGGGCTAGGGTTCTGGACTGCTTTACCCATACCGGATCCTTTGCTTTAAATGCCGGTCTGGGCGGTGCGAAGGAGGTTACAGGAGTGGATGCCTCCGAGCTGGGTGTGGCACAGGCTACGGAAAATGCTGCGTTGAATGGTCTGTCCGGTACCGTGAAGTTCATTTGTGAGGATGTATTTGAATTACTACCGAGGCTGGAAGCACAGGGGGAGCAGTATGATGTTGTAATACTGGATCCGCCGGCTTTCACGAAGTCCCGTGACTCTGTGAAGAATGCGATCAAGGGTTATCGTGAGATTAACCTAAGAGCAATGAAGCTGGTGAAGGACGGAGGTTATCTTGCCACCTGTTCCTGTTCCCACTTCATGACACCGGAGCTGTTCTCCGAGACCATCGGACAGGCAGCGAAGAATGCAAGAAAGAGAATCCGACAGGTAGAATACCGCACCCAGTCCCCCGATCATCCGATCCTATGGGCAGCGGACGAATCCTACTATCTGAAATTCTTCATCTTCCAAGTGATTAGTGAGAAATAATTAGATCGGATTTCTGTTATTAAGCAACTAGTAAGGAGTAATATTATGACTTATGAGGAAGCCAGGGAATTTATCAGCCAGTCAAATCAATATGGAATAGTACCCGGATTAGAGACGATCACAGAGCTGCTGAACCGTCTAAATAATCCGCAGGAGCAGCTGAGAATCGTACATGTGGCAGGAACGAACGGGAAGGGTTCCACCTGTGCTTTTCTCACGGCAATCTTAAATCAAGCCGGGTACAGTGTCGGAAGATATATCTCTCCTTCCGTATTCTCTTATCGGGAGAGAATCCAGATTTCCAAGTGTGACATGGCCGGACCGGATACAGAATATATCACAAGGGAAGGAGTCTGCCGGACAGTAGAGCTGATCAAACCGATTTGCGAAAGTATGGTAAAAGAGGGCTTCTCCCATCCGACCTCCTTTGAGATTGAGACAGCGATGACCTTTCTGTATTTCCTGTGGGAGAAGGTTGATTTTGTGGTACTGGAGGTGGGCTTAGGTGGCAGGCTGGATGCGACGAATGTCATCAGTAAGCCTGTTTGCAGCGTCATAGCATCAATCAGTATGGATCATATGCAGTTCTTAGGAGATACTCTGGAGAAGATAGCTTCAGAAAAGGCAGGTATCATCAAAGCAGGCTGTCCGGTCGTTACCTGTGATCAGGAGCCTGAGGTGATAGGTGTATTCCGCAAGAGAGCTGAAGAAATGGGTTCTGAACTCTATATCGCGGATTCCCGGAAGGCAAAGGATCTCCGGTTTTCCTTGGAAGGAACAGAATTTATCTATGAAGCAGAGCATCGGATAATACAGGAGATATCCCCGGTTAATCAAAATGGCCATAACAGCGTTAGATATAAGGATTATGATATCCTTAAGGAGAATGACCGATGTTACGCTAATACGGTGATAAGCTATCGGATAAGACTTCTGGGAAAGCATCAGGTGAAGAACGCCATTCTGGCCTTGGAAGCAGCCAGGGTATTACAGCTATCAGGATATCAGATAGATGAGGATGCCATTAAAGCAGGACTTTCCACTGCTCGTTGGAGTGGCAGGCTGGAGCTGTTATCTACGAGACCATATCTGCTGATCGATGGAGCCCATAATGAGGATGCAGCACTTACTCTCCGGGAATCGATAGAAATCTACTTTACAAATCGAAGGATAATCTTTATGATAGGGGTATTAGCGGACAAGGACTTTAAGAAGATACTCGAAATAACGGGACCCCTGGCTGATATGATCTATACACTGACACCGGAGAATCCTCGGGCATTGCGCTCTGACAAGCTGGCAGAGGAAGCCAGGAAGTACTGTGACAGGGTGATCGATGCCGGGAATGTTACTCAGGCATTAAAGCTTGCTTATGAAGAGGCGGGAGAAGAGGATGTAATCTTGGCCTTTGGCTCCTTATCGTTCCTGGGGGATCTGGTACATGCCTTAAAGCTACGAAAGGATGAGGATAAATGATAGACGAAGCAAAAGTTGAACAAGCGGTCCGGATGTTCCTCGAAGCGATCGGTGAAGATGTAAACAGAGAAGGACTTACTGATACTCCGAGAAGAATCAGTGAGATGTGCCTTGAGATATTCGGTGGGATTGACAAGGAAGCTAAGGAGCATCTGGACATAACCTTCCATACGGAAAGCAATGAGATGGTACTGGAGAAGGACATTACCTTCTATTCCGTCTGTGAGCATCATCTGGTACCCTTCTTTGGAAAGGCTCATATTGCATATCTGCCGGAGGGTAAGGTAGCAGGCTTAAGTAAATTAGCGAGAACTGTAGAGACCTACGCCAGAAGACCTCAGATTCAGGAACAGCTGACTGCACAGATTGCGGATGACATCATGAAGTATCTGAAGCCGAGAGGCGTCATGGTAATGATGGAGGCAGAGCATCTCTGTATGTCAATGCGAGGAGTGAATAAACCGGGAACGAAGACTGTGACCTATCTCTGCCGCGGAGAGTTCGAGCAGAACCCTACACTGCAGGATACCTTCTTCCGATTGGTGAAATAATACATTTATTCATGAGAATATAATGATAGATCATAATATCGAATCTGAGACTGAGGATCATGAGAATGATTGGCATTAATGCAATCGGTTTGTAATGTATGAATAGATTGTTTGAAATTGTAAGGGTGGGATGGAATGATTCAAAATATGAAAATCGGCAATAGGGATTTTCCGATCGGTGAGAGGACTTATCTTATGGGGATCTTAAATGTAACCCCGGATTCCTTCTCCGACGGGGGAAAACATAACCGGAGGGAGGAAGCCCTTCACCATGCCCGTCTCCTGATTGAAGAGGGGGCGGATATTATTGATGTTGGCGGTGAATCCACCAGGCCGAATTATACTATGATTTCCGAGGAAGAAGAGATCGCCAGGGTGATTCCGGTGATAGAAGCGATCCGAAGGGAATTTGATATCCCGATTTCCATAGATACTTATAAAAGTAAGGTGGCTAAGGCCGCCTGTGAAGCAGGGGCGAATCTGATCAATGATATCTGGGGACTAAAATATGATCCGGAGATGGCACGCATCGTAAAGGAACAGGACACAGCAGTATGCCTGATGCATAATCGCAAGGCAATAGATTATACGGATTTTAAGAAGGATTTTTATCAGGATATGAAGGAAAGCCTCGTAATTGCTGAAAACGCTGGAATAAGTAAGAACAAGATCATACTGGATCCGGGGATCGGCTTTGCGAAAACCTATGAGATGAATCTGTACTTGATCAACCATCTGGAGGAGCTGCAAGAATTCGGTTTCCCTGTCCTGCTGGGAGCCTCCCGTAAATCCGTGATTGGACTTACGCTGAAGGAGACGGTAGAAAACCGGTTGTCAGGAACGATAGCAACTTCGGTCATGGCTGTCATGAAGGGCTGCCAGTTTATCCGTGTCCATGATGTGAAGGAGAATCTGCGGGCGATACGTATGACGGAATCCTTGTTAAGAAGCAGGGAGATCTAAGGGATCCAAGGAAGTTGGACAGCTGTAACTAAGATAGCCAAGATATCAGGAGAGCATATGTTAGGGATATTTGATTAGAAGGTTTTATATATTGAATGCAGTCAACCAATATAGTTTATATGTTTGCAGGCAGTTAATCAATAAGCTACAAACCTGATAGATATATTTTGAATCATCAGAGAAAAACAATAGTTAACATAGGATGGGAGATGAGTATATGGACCGCATTACCATATCTAATTTAGAAGTATTTGCATACCATGGGGTCTTAAAAGAGGAGAATGCTCTGGGACAGAAGTTCTTAGTCTCTGCGGAGCTATATACTGATATCACCGGTGCGGCGAAGGAGGATGACATCAGTAAATCCATCAATTATGCCTCCGTCTGCAGAGAGATTGATGCCTTCTTAAAGGATCATACCTTTAAGCTGATTGAGACAACCGCAGAACGGCTCGCCAAGCATCTGCTCCATACCTATCAGCGGATAGAGAAGCTTAGGCTGGAGATTAAGAAGCCCTGGGCTCCGATTCTGATGACTCTGGACACGGTCTCGGTAGTGGTCGAGAGGGGGTGGCATAAGGTCTACTTAGGAATCGGGTCCAATTTGGGAGATAAGGAAGAGAATCTTACGGAAGCAATCCGACTTCTCGGAGAGGATCAGGAATGCCGGATCGAGCAGGTCTCATCCTTCCGTGTGACAAAACCGGTCGGAGGAGTGGAACAGGATGACTTCCTGAACGGCGCTGTCTTTCTCACTACATTGAAAACACCTCTGGAGCTTTTAGAACTGATTGGTTCCATCGAGAGAACCCTAAAGAGGGAAAGGATCATACACTGGGGACCGCGAACCATTGACCTGGATATCCTGTTCTATGACGAGGAGATCATACAGACGAAGGAGCTGACCATTCCCCATAAGGAACTTGCGAATCGGGAGTTTGTACTCGAACCTATGGCAGAGATAGCACCCTGGCTGCGGCATCCCGTACTCGGAGAGACCATTCAACAGTTGTATCACAAGCTGGGATTGTCTCAGGGACATATAAAGTAAAAAAAAGATCAGTGAAAGCGAACAAAGGGATAGAGCATTTGAGACTAACAAAGAGATAAAACACATGTACAGTGAACATCACCGAAATTGGAAAAGCTCAGTGATGGAGAATAGAAAACCCTGGATAATAGAGAATTGAATGAATCAATCGCTCGTTACTCCAGGGTTTTATGTTTATTTTATTAAGATAACTACCGTCAGTTTATTCCTCCTCGTCCAAGTCCGGAGGATCGAAGGTTCCCAGCTTCGAGCTGCCATCCGCTGACAGGACATAGGTGTGGGTGTTATCAAAGTCTTTGAAGAACACATAATTATCAGTTACATGAATCTGCTTATAATAACCCTCCAGCAGAGTTTCGTGCTCCATTGTCTCCAGATTCAGGCGACTAATTCCGCTGTCACCCTCTTCATCGACCTGATAATAGAGATACTTACCGGAATTCGTGATGTTGTAGGTTGAACAGAGCTGGTCCACCAGTACGGTCCGTTCGGAACCATCGGGCTTCATCCGGTTAACCGAATAATTGTTATCCAGGTCCAGATAATAGATATAGTCATCCCGGAAGATGGGATAAGCAAAATTCCCTTCAATATAGGTGCTGGATACAAAGCTGGATAAATCCAATGCATTGATGTTATGATCTGCTTTAATTCCTGTGTAATAAAGTTTGTTATCACTAATGTAGGAAGGAATCACTGCTTCCTCCAGAATTAATTTCTCCATCGTAGTATCGATCTTCTTACGATATAGGAATAATCCGCTGTTCACATCGTAATTCTGATAGTAAACGAAATTTCCTTTCAAAGTCAGGTAACTGCCGGGATTATAAGAAATGATTTTCAGGTTATTCCCATTATGGTCCAATCGGTACATGCCGGAATTATTGAACATCAGAATACTGCCGGAATTATTCTCCCTGGTATCATTTGCCCGCAGATAATAGAGATAATTCTCATCTGCATTGATATATACCGCTTTATCATAATGAACCTTCTTAATGTTCGTACAATTGGAATTCATGACATAGAGGGCACCATCATCATTATCATTGCTGAAATAGATCTTCCCATCCTGCTCACAGAAGAGTCCGCCGTTAAAAATATTGCCGGCAGTGTTACCAACCTCTTCCTCCTCATTGAAATATGTTCTTCCCTGGGAATAGACAAATACCCAGGCAAACGCTACGATGGTGATTATAACTAATATTATAAGTACCTTCTTAATTGATGCCAGCATAAGTACCTCCGGAGTCTGAAAGATTAACAATTTGTCCTAATTCATTATATATCGACAGGAGCAAATATGCAATATGCAGATAAGGTTGCATACCGGAACGGTTAATAGTATAATGAGGCTTAAACTTAAAGATGAAAGATCTAAGATAAAAGGAGCGGAGGAATACGGATGGTGGATTTACAGGAAAGCAGGAAGAAGATCGATGAAGTAGATAGAAAGCTTCTGGAGCTTTTTGAGTATCGGATGCAGCTGGCTTCTGAGGTGGCTGATTATAAGAAACGCACCGGTATGCCGGTTTTTGATCCTGCCAGGGAGGAAGCGAAGCTTAAGGAGCTGAAAGCTCTGGCTAAGGACGAAGAGAATCAGACTGCGGTGGTGGACTTATTTACACAGATCATTTCCATGAGCCGCAGGAAGCAATATGAGCTGCTGGATCATTCCTTTCATCTGGGATTTACCACTGTGGACCGGTTTGAGGCAGATCAGAATACGAAGGTAGTGTTCTTCGGCGAGAAGGGCTCCTACACAGAGCAAGCCATGCTGGAATATTTTCAGAAGGATGTGAACGGTATCCCGGCCGGTACCTTCGGTGAAATCATGCAGGCAGTGAAGGAAGGCAGGGCGGAGTACGGCGTCCTACCCTTGGAGAATTCCTCCACAGGAACCTTGTCCGATATTTTTGATCTGCTAGCAGAGTATGATAATGTCATTATCGGGGAACATGTGATCAAGATTGAGCATCATCTCTGGGGACTTCCCGGTGCGAAGCTGTCCGATATTAAGAAGGTATACTCCCACCGTCAGGGACTTCTGCAATGCTCTGGTTTCTTAAGTAATCATCATGGAATGGAGCGGGAAGAGTGCGGCAGTACCGCAGGCTGCGCAAGAAGAATTCTTGAAGAAGGAGACCTTACTCAGGCAGCAATCGCCAGCCGCAGAGCAGGAGAGCATCTGGGACTTCAGCTTCTTCAGGCCTCCATCCATAATGATGAGACGAACTCGACCAGGTTTATTATCATTTCAAACCGAAGGATTTATTATAAAGGTGCCGAGCGTACCAGCCTATGCTTCGCTCTCCCGCATAAGAGCGGTTCTCTGTACCATATGCTTTCACATTTTATTTATAACAAGATCAATATGACTAGAATTGAGTCGAGGCCGATCGCAGGAAAAGCCTTTGAGTATAGGTTCTTCGTAGATATCGAGGGAAATCTGGAGAATCCGGCGGTGAAAAATGCCCTCCATTGTATTGAGCTCGAGGCTTTGGAAATGAAGATCCTGGGGAGCTTTTTGCCGGTGAGAGCATAAATTTTCATATTATCTTCAAGAACTAATCACAAAGTGAACATAATTTCCTGATAGAATGCTCTTAACAGATAGAAAATAACAGGAAGAATTCTTGAAAGGAGTGTTGTTATGGACGGAAATAACTATAACGAAGTAAATCAGCAAAACAATGGTAACGGCAATCAGGACCAGAATAACAACCGTTATCCGGATAATCAAAGACAGTATAATTTCATAGATAGCTCCTACAGCGGGAATACCGGATATTATCCATATCATCCTGCACCTGCGCCAATGCAGAAAAAGAAAAGGCCCAGAAAAAAGTGGTTTTTTAAGTTTGTCAAATTCACAGCAGCCGCTTTAGTCTTTGGAGTACTCGTAGGAGCAGGAGCTTCAGGTTATGATTATCTTACGAGGCCTGATAAAAAGGATCCGGTTGTACAGCAGGATACAGGGGTAGGGGAGAATAAGGAGGTCACTGTGGTACCGGCTGATGTTACGGATAAGGATCCCACAATGGTTCAGACTTCGGGAGAACCGGATGGAATCGTATCCGATGTGTCCGATGTTGTAGATAAGGTAATGCCTTCCATCGTTGCAATCAATTCCTCTGCTACGATTACCAATTATGATTTCTTTACAGGCAGGAGATTTGATGAACCTTATCAGGGCAGTGGTTCCGGTATCATTATCGGACAGAATGATGATTCTCTCCTGATCTTAACGAATAATCATGTAATAGAATCAGCGGAGTCTGTTGAAATCGTATTTTCTGATGAAAAGACAGCTGCTGCTACCGTCAAAGGTACGGATGCCAGAGCAGATATCGCAGTTTTAGAGGTCTCACTGAAGGACTTGACCGATGAAACCCTGAAAGCGATAAGGGTAGCTAATCTTGGTAATTCTGACCAGGTTAAATCGGGTGAGATGGTAATTGCGATTGGAAATGCACTTGGCTATGGCCAGTCAGTAACCGTAGGCTATGTCAGTGCGGTTAACCGTCAGGTAAACATCGACGGCGTATCCATGGACCTGATCCAAACCGATGCGGCAATTAATCCCGGTAACAGCGGAGGCGCCTTAATTAATTCAGTAGGGGAAGTCATCGGAATGAATTCCATCAAATATGCTTCCTATGAAGTCGAAGGAATGGGATATGCCATCCCGATTACCGATGTAGTGCCCATCATAGAACAGTTAATGAAGAGAGAGCTGTTGGGTGAGGAAGAGGTTGGCTATTTGGGAGTTAATCTTGAGACTGCGCAGGAAATAACGGAGCCCTTCTCCCAGCAGTTCAATATGCCAATCGGAGTCTATATCAATGATGTCATCGAAGATTCCCCTGCCGAAGATGCAGGATTAAAGACCGGTCATATCATCGTAGGTGTGAATGGACTTAAGATTGAAACAATTGAAGATCTGGTCAATGCCATCTCCTACTGTAAGGCAGGAGAGACCATCAGCCTCAAGATCAGCGTTCTCGAGCAGGGTGTGTACACAGAGAAGGATCTTAGTGTGATTCTGGGTAAGAGATAGATAAAGTGATAGTAAAAGAAAAGTACTCTGAGCAGTCAAGACTGTTTCAAGGGTACTTTTCTTTATGCCCTACTGACTATATCAAGATTTTATTGGCGAATCAGCTAAATATCAATTTCCAATAAAGCATAAGACTTATGGTGTTCGGACATTATTCTATATTGAATGCATATGGGGCATACATATTTTTAGTCTTATGCTTTATTGGAAACTGAATTGTTATTTCTGTAAATCCTCAGGTTTGGACTTTATATCAGCTATTTTATTTATGATATCTTGCTTTTTCGAAGTATCCAGCCTTTTAATTGCCTTTATGATGACAGGGATATCTTTTCTTACCACCGGAATCGGTTTCTCCATTTTCATGTTATTACCTCAATATGTGACAATGGCAATTAAAAAAAGTGACTATGTCAATATTATACATATAATAGCATTCCATGTCAATATTCAATACTGGTTATTATTGACTATTTTGTCTACTTTTGTTAATATTAGATTGGAAAGGGCGTGCAAAAGTGAATACAAGAGTACAGCTTCTTAGAAAGAAACTTAATATGAGCCAGAAGACCTTTGGCAATAAATTGGGGGTTACCGGAGCAGGCATTTCGAAAATAGAAAGCGGTCAGCGTAATCTGACTGAACAGATGCTGCTGATGATTTGCAGAGAATTCAATGTAAACAACAATTGGCTGAGGCACGGGACCGGAGAGATGTTTAGGCAGAAGCTCTCTGACGGAATAGAACAGCTGGCGACATATTATCAGCTCGATGAGCTTGATAAACGGATCATATATGAATATTCCAAGCTGGAAGAGCAGAAGCGTAAGATCATAAAGGAATATATTCTAAGGATTGCGTATGGCTATCAAAACTCTGTTGAAATTGATGAAGTGGAGACAGAGAATAAGATCCTAAAATGTGCGGAAGGACTAGATATCCATGAGGAGGGTGAATAATCGTAAGCGATACAATGCCTAGCTGTTAACTTAATTATAATTATGTATATCGATACCTTTGCATTTTCAACTCACTGCTTATTCGATCTATTTTGAATTTTCAGGTTTGAAATATGAAAAGGTATTTTTTATTGGATTAGATTATCGGTTAGTTGTCATTTTGTACATATCTGTTAAGCAAAGTATTTTCGTAAAACTGGTTAATAGAAGACATAAACTCTGAATCCAACTCACTTGCCTTCATAGCATCGATGGCACCATAATAGTTTACCTTAATTTTCCTTGGTACGTTATGGTGATATCGTATGGAGAGCTTCTTGTAGCCGTCCTTAATCTCCTTCCTGTATCGATAAGCAGATTCAGTAATACATAGATTCTTATGGTCATTTCTGTACGGTGTGGAGCAGGTTTTGTAGACAACATTGGGATTCGTAATCAGATCCCTGTGTGCAATAATTCCTGAGCCATCATAGGTAACTGATTTATCCTTTTCCCCATGAATGATCATGACAGGGGTATCAGAACGATTAATACCATTTATAGCCTGTACGGAGGCAGTACTGCCATATGTCAGAGCATCGTATATCCATAGATAAGGATATTCCAGATAAGCAAAAAATCCAATGTACTGGCTTGACCTCTCAACCATAGCCTGAAGAGGGGAATTGAAGCCTGCTACACTAACCACGGCTTCGATATCATAATTCTCGTAATTTAAGATTGAGGTAACAGCATAACCTCCCATGCTGTGGCCGTAAAGCATAAGCGGAAGCCGTTTCATGGAACTATTATTTTCTATATAGTTCAGCGCCGCCTTTAGGTCTATCAATGACTGGGATAAGCCACCGATCCCAATGCCTTCACTGCCGAAGCTTCCGGTACAGTCGAAGGAGAAGACCCTCCAGCCACGGTCTACGAAATACAAGGTTTCTGCCAAATAGCTTTCAGCACCTCCGCCAAGTCCGTGGGCAATTACCACCAGACCCTTATTATTTGCTTCCCCGTAGATATAACCCTTAAGCTGATTCTTTCCGGAAGGGAATTCTATAACGGACCTTTCATATAGTTCCTCCACATCCTCATAGGCCAGATAGCCTGTATTATAATTCTTCTCAAACCTGCCAAAGAAGGTCTGGAAAATGAATAGGATTCCGGTCATAGAAAGGGAAGAAAACAGCAGCAGAACGGCAAGAAAGATTTTATATAACTTTTTTATCATGAGCACTTTGTTATAGCTTAACCTTCGCAATATTAACTCACCTCTCTCCGATATCATTATGATTTGCAGGGAGGATTGAACTATTCTAAGCTTTCCGGCAAGTTTAGTATCTATTAAAGGAAAATTATCATAAAAAAGAAATAAATGTTATTATTTAGTAAATACATATTGATTCATATGTAAATTTTGAACTATAATGTAAATAAATGTAGTAAAACTGGAAGTTCCTTGGAGATGGTAATGATCCCGGTTCATTCAGGTATTAGAGCTGCCGCTTAGCAGTATGGAGGATTAGTATGAAGAAAAGAATAATATTAGTGATAATGACAGTTCTGATGCTGTGGCTATTGCCAGGTGGCGTAGCATTGGCTGTTACCTTTGGGTTTAATACGGAAGAGGCAACGTATGACAATATACTTACTGACACGAATGACGCTTATAAATTACAGGTTTATTCATCCACCGGCTCCGATGTAGTTACGAATTATTCTGCTACGATAGCAAATTTTGAACTTACCACACTGGCAAATCCATCATTGATCGACGGTCTTGTTGTTTATATGGCTAGCGCTGATCTTGCGACTAAACCTACCGGAACGATAATAGTCGGTCTAGAAAGTGGTAAGCCCTTTATATTGAATAGTTTTGTGTGTGCTAATAAATATGGGTCAGATAACCTTTCAATCACTACTGGGTCAACAACTGAAACATTTCTCTTACCAAATAATACGAATACTACCATAACACCATCTTCTGCCTTTGCAGGAATTACATCGTTTACGTTAAGTTGGACGAACAGCTCTGAGGGGTATTTTGATAACTTTAACATCACACCTGTCACTACCCCGGTTATTAAAACCCAGCCAAGTAATGTTACAGTTGCAAGCGGTAACAATACGAGCTTTTCCGTTGCAGCCATTGGAAATGTTTTAACCTATCAATGGCAGGTAGATACTACAGGATCCGGTACAAGCTTTGCGAATGTATCAAACGGTGGGGTATATAGTGGTGCCACATCAACATCGTTGAGTATCACAGGTGTGACGCCTGGAATGAATCATTATTTATACAGATGCCTAGTAACCAATGATGGTACTTATACAGCCACATCGAATAGCGCAGCTTTGACGTTTCCTGCCCTGTCCCCCACGGATATTACTTTGGGTAATACAAGCATTGCAGAGAATACAGCATCAGGAACGAAGGTTGGCGATTTAAGCTCTACTGATCCGGACAGCAGTTTGTTTACATATTCCTTAGTCAGCGGAATCGGTGATACTGATAATGCGAGTTTTTCTATCCTGGGAAGTGAACTAAGACTTAACATGGTTCCGAACTTTGAGAATAAATCCAGCTATAATATTCGGATCCAGACAGAGGATGAAGCGGGATTAACTTATTCCAAGCCATTTACTGTAGCAATTACGGATGTCAATGAAGCACCGACCAATATAATTCTATCTAGTACAAGTATTGCTGAAAATTCTGCGTCTGGAACTACAATAGGGACCCTTACAGGAACAGATCCTGATGCCGGAGCTTCCCTGAGTTATACCCTGCCGGCTGGATTAGTGGATAATGATAGCTTTACACTGACCGGCAATACACTAATACTGAATATGGTTCCGGATTTTGAAGCTGATAACAGCTTCAATATCATGGCTCATGTCAGTGATGGGACATATCTTTATGATAAGGCTTTTACTATTACAATAACGAATGTCAATGAAGCACCGACCGGATTAAATATTTCGAACTCAAGTATTTTGGAGCACAGTGCAGCCGGAACAACGATCGGTACCTTCTCGGGAATCGACCCGGATGCAGGCGTATCCTTTACCTATTCCTTAGTGAGTGGTGCCGGAGATACGGATAATGCTAGTTTTTCTATCAATACTGCTGATTTAAGAAGTGCATTCGTACCGGATTTTGAAACAAAGAACAGCTATACTATCAGGGTGAGGGTAAGTGACGGCTACCTAACATTTGAACAGTCATTTACTATTACGATTCTTGACGGTAATGACCCACCGGCTGATATCACCTTAACCGGAGGAAGTTTTGCTGAGAATGCGGCTCTTGGAGCTGAGATCGGAACTTTTGTTACTACAGATAACGCCGGTGATACTTTTACCTACACCTTAGCAGCAGGCACAGGTGATGCAGATAATGCAAGCTTTACTCTGGCAGGCGATGTTCTGGTATTAAATGCTTCAACAAATTATGAGATCAAGAACAGCTATAGTATCCGTATACGTTCCATGGATAATCACGGACTCTATTCTGAAAAAGTATTTACGATATCAGTTACTAATGTGAATGAAGCACCAACAGATATAACCCTTTCAAATAATTCAATAGCTGAGAACAGTGCAATCGGAACAACGATCGGGACCTTAACAGGAACGGACCCGGATGCAGGGACTACCTTTGTTTATTCCCTACCGGCGGTAGGAGATTATGCAGGCTTTACTATATCGGGTAACAGTCTGAAATTAGCTGCGGTACCTGATTATGAGATAAAGAATACCTACAATATTACAGTAAGAGTCAGTGACGGAGCTTTGAACTATGACAAAGCATTTACCATAAATATAACGAACGCACCGGATGCTCCGACAGATATCGTTCTTACGGGTTCAAGTGTTCTGGAACACTGTGCGATAGGAACAACGATCGGAACCTTAAGTTCAACGGATCAGGAGGGCGGAGCCTTTACCTACAGTCTGGCATCCGGAATCGGAGCAACTGATAACACAAGCTTCAGCTTATCCGGGAACACCCTGCAGATTAATGTATCTCCGGATTATGAAGTTAAGAACAGCTATAGTATCCGGATCAGGACAACGGATTCTACCTCCCTGTACTATGAGAAGGTTCTTACCATCAATGTAACGGATGGAGATGATCCGCCGACTGATATCACTATATCAAATCATAGTATTGCAGAGAATTCGGCCATCGGAACAACAATCGGAACCTTAAGCAGTACCGATACGGACGGAACCGGATCCTATACCTATTCATTTACAACCGGCTCCGGGGATACGGATAATGCCAGCTTCACCCTGACAGGAGATATATTGAAGCTTGCAGTGGTTCCGAATTACGAAGTAAAGAACAGCTACACCATCCGTATCAGAACAACCGATGAAACAAGCTTTTACTTTGATAAGGCTATTACGATTACGATAACTAATGTGAATGAAGCTCCGACAGATATAAGCCTCTCCGGTACCAGTGTACCAGAAAATGTTGCAGCAGGAACCACGGTCGGGACCTTAACAGGAACTGATCCTGATGCGGGAACAGCATTTACCTATACACTGGCAGCAGGTGCCGGGGATACGGATAATGCGAGCTTTACCATATCCAGCAATGTGCTGAAGCTTGCAGCAGTACCGGATTATGAAACAAAGTCAAGCTATACAATCAGGGTAAGAGTCAGCGATGGCGCTCTTACTTTTGAGAAACCGTTTACCATTACTGTAACTGACGGAAATGATGCACCTGCAAATATTGTTATATCAGGTGACAGCGTTAATGAGAATACGGCTTCAGGCACAACTCTGGCTATATTAAGTTCAACAGACCCGGATAGCTTAAGCTTTATCTACACGTTGGTAGCAGGCTCGGGAAGTACTGATAATGCAAGCTTTATCATATCAGGAAATGAACTGAAATTAGCAATTGAACCTAATTATGAGGGGAAATCCAATTATAATATCAGAATACGTACAACGGATGACGAAGGATTAAGCTTTGAGAAAGCATTCGTAATCACAATTACTGATATCAATGAAGAGCCTACTAATCTAGCATTATCAAAAAATAGTATAAATGAGAATAGTGCGGCTGGTACAACCGTCGGAACACTATCAGGAACAGATGCAGATGCAGGAAGCAGCTTCACTTATTCATTGGTAAGCGGTACAGGGGATATAGATAATTCAGCCTTCAACATTACCGGAAATGTACTAAAATCTGCTTTGGTTTTTGATTTTAATACCAAGAGCAGTTATGATATCAGGATTCGTGTAACGGATGCAGGTGGCTTGTATTATGAAAAATCCTTTACGATTGCAGTTAATAAGGTAATTAATACGCCGCCTTCTCCACAGACCACGATACCATCTGTTGAAACAATAACACTTGATGTAACGAATGGAACAACGGAGAACAGCGTTGCAAAGATTGAGGTTGAAAGAACAACAACTTCGGATGGTATTATAAAAGACAGCATTACCTTTGGGAAACAAAAAGCAGCGGAGTCCATCGAAAAGCTGGCAGATGAGAACGCAAAGGCCGTAAGGCTTGTTGCTCCAGTAGCTAAGGATAAAGTTGCTGAGGTTAAAGTGAACATCCCAACAGAATCCCTTGATTTATTATCGGATACAGAATTAAGCTTGGAGCTTGAGACAGAAAATGTAAGAATCAGTATAGCGAATGCTTCCATTGAAACTGCCAGTGAAGAAATGGAGGAGGATTTATATTTCAGATTAACTCCTATGACAGAGGAAGAGAAGAAGCAGGATTTGACGGAAAGAGCCTCGAAGAATGGGATGCTGGTGCAGTTACTTGGAGAAGATATCGCTGTAATCGGCCGCCCGATGGAAATCGAGACAAATATGCCGCATACAACGGTAGATATCGTATTACCATTAACCGACATCGTAATTCCGAAGGATGATAAAGAGAAGGAAGAGCTCTTGAGTAAATTGGCGGTATATGTTGAACACAGTGATGGTGAAAAGGAAGTAATCAGAGGAGAGATCGTACTATACAGGGATGGTGTTTATGGACTTAAGTTCAGTGTTTCCAAGTTCAGTACCTTTACAATTGTAAAGGATGGGAGCGTTAAATCAAACCAATGTGAAATCATGAGTGTGATTACACCGGCAAAGACATCCATCGACGCATCCTTATTGAAAGCGAAAGTAAAGTATAATTCAACCACATCCAAGGTCAATATTACAGTCAGTAAAGGTGCGACCTGGAAGCTATATTCCGATAAAGCCTGTACCAAAGTAATCAGCGGGAAAGTGAAGCTGAAAAGTGTTCTGACCAAGGTATATATTAAAGTAATTGCAGAAGATGGTGTAAGCTACAAAATACATACTTTATATATCATCCGAAGCAAAGCTGTAAAGTAGAAGATAGGATCAGGAATAGGTAATGGGTCGAATGTTTTCTCCTGTAAAACAGGCACAACCATCACCGGAAAAGATATATTAGTAGAGGTAGTATATTTTTTCTGGGAGGGCATCAATGAAACGGAAATTGATTAGCATACTTGCTGTAATTACGATGGCAGCTTCGCTTTTTGCCGGCTGCAAGAGTAAGGACGGACTGACTGAAATTACGTTGAATGAAGTTGCTCATTCGATCTTCTATGCACCGATGTATGTGGCATTTGAGGAAGGATACTTTGAGGAGGAAGGACTTAAGGTCAATCTGGTAAACGGACTTGGAGCCGATAAGACAATGACTGCCGTGCTCAGCGGAGACTGCGATATCGGTTTCATGGGGGCCGAAGCATCGATCTATGTATATAACCAGGGTGCAGAAGATTATGTCATTAACTTCGCACAACTGACCCAACGTGCAGGTAACTTCCTGGTATCCAAAGACAAGGATGAGGAATTCGTCTGGGATAACGTAAAGGGCAAGACCATTATTGGCGGAAGACCGGGCGGTATGCCGCAGATGGTGTTTGAGTACATCTTAAAGAAGCAGGGGATTGATCCTAAGAAAGATCTTACGATTATTCAGAATATTGATTTCGGCCTGACATCTCAAGCCTTTGCAGCTGGTACAGGAGATTATACGATTGAATTCGAGCCTGCCGCTACAGGTCTGGAGCTTCAAGGTGCAGGCAAAGTAGTTGCCTCCTTAGGTGTAGAGAGCGGTAAGGTTCCTTATACTGCCTTCTCCGCCAAGAAGAGTTATATCGAGAAGCATCCTGAGGTGATTCAAAAATTCACAAATGCCATCCAGAAGGGAATGGATTATGTTCAGACCCATACTCCGGAGCAGATTGCTGATGTAATCGCACCTCAATTCAAAGAAACTGATAAGGATACCCTTATTATGATTGTTACAAGGTATTATGAGCAGGACACCTGGAAGGATAATCTGGTATTTGAGAAAGAGAGTCTGGAGCTCTTACAGGATATTCTGGAGGAAGCAGGAGAGCTATCTGCCCGCGTTCCTTATGATAAGATCATTACTACGAAATATGCTGATAAAGCCATGAAATAAAAATCCTGTTAGGTAGTATGATTTATAAATTACAATGAACGATTTCAACTATGAAGTGAAACATGTTGTGTAAACGAGTAATGTGGTACAAAACGGCCTTGGAGTATCGTACTGACAACACTAAATTTGTCAGTGTCTGCTCTAAGGCCGTCCTACTTAAGTTTACAGATGGAATAGCTTGCTAAAATAAATAACTTATTCTTCTGATACTACTGTCTCCTGGGGTTCTGATAATTCATCAGTAATATCCTCTTCCTCATAGTCGTCGAAATCATCATCAAAATCATCCATGTAATCCGGGTTCATATACTTGTAGACTGCATATGCAATCGCAGCGATAGCAGCGACGCCACCGATAATCGCAAGGATACACATGATCGTATGCCTTCTTCTCTCTTCAGGATCCTTCCGGTGGATTAATTCACCTATCTTAATCGCATTTAAAAAGTCTTCCAATTTATTCGCCATGACAACACATCCTTTCCTGCTCCATTATATTATATGTTTTGAGAATTAATACTCTTCCGATACTCAAAACGATTGGTTTACTATATATTATCATTCCATCTCATTAAGGTTTTTATTCATGAAACGAATGATAACCAAGTCTTAAGGAAATGTTATCATAAAAACTTTCTTTAATCGATACGAACTAAATTTGCAAAAGTGGAAAGCAGCTTCTTCGTACCGAAGTTCGGGAAGTCCACGGTAACCTCATAATCCTTCCCACCCATGGTAAGGTCAGTGACAATTCCAACACCGAATTTGATATGCTTCACGGTATCACCTACTCCGTAATCCAGGGAGCCCATATTGCTGCCTGCAAATTGCTTCGGTTCCGGTGTGGCGTAGGGTTTATAGGTAATCTGGGATTGCTTGTATTTGCTGTCAGAGCCTTTCTCGAAATCAAAAGCTTTATCCAGGGAGGAGCCGGAGTCAAAGCGGAAGCTGGTCTCCTTGAAACCGGATTTCTTCTGGGGAGGAGCACTCATCTTAAGCAGATATCTGGGAATCTCTTGGATGAAACGTGAAGGCTTGTTGAACTGAGTTTCACCGCGGAGCATACGCTGCCTGGCTGCACTTAAATGTAAGTATCTCATTGCCCTTGTAATACCGACATAGCAGAGTCTGCGTTCCTCCTCAATCTCTTCCTCCGGATTGTCCGCATGGATGGACATATAGCCGGGGAAGATGCCTTCCTCCATACCACACAGATACACATAGGGGAATTCCAGACCCTTTGCACTGTGGAGGGTCATTAGCACAATATTATCGGTGCTTTCATCAAGGTTATCGATATCGGAAACCAGAGCCACTTCTTCCAGGAAACCACTTAGAGTGGGCTGTTCCTCTGCATTTTCCTCATAGGTAACCAGCTTGTTGACTAATTCATCGATGTTAGAGATCCTATCCTTTGCCTCCTCGGAATCCTCTGACTCTAATTCTCTTAAATATCCGGTTGCATCCAGGATATCATCAATCAGCTCATGGAGTGGATAGCCCTCCTGACTTACGCGGGATCTCAGTCCCTCAATCAGGCTGACAAAAGGAGTGATCTTTGATGCAGTCCGTTCCAGCCCGGGGATGAAGACGGCTCGGGTCAGGGCATCATAGAAGCTTATCTCATGGATTAGGGCATAATCATTGATTTTATCTATCGTCGTCAGACCGATGCCACGGCGCGGTATATTAATAATTCTTTTGATAGCAATATCATCCTGCCCGTTATTGATCGTTTTTAAGTAAGCCAGGATGTCCTTTATTTCCTTTCTGGCATAGAAGTTCACACTTCCGAAGATCCTATATGGGATATTTCGTAGGATCAGTTTCTCTTCAAACAGACGGGACTGAGCATTAGTGCGGTACAGGATCGCAAAGTCATTGTATTTGGCCTCTCCGCTGTCCACAGTCCGTTTGATCTCTGCGGTGATATTATCCACCTCTTCAAAATCCGTATCGAACTGTGTAAAATGGACCGGCTCACCTTCTTCATTATCCGTCCACAGGGACTTGTCCTTTCTGCCCTTATTATTACAGATAACCTCATTGGCTGTATTCAGGATGGACTTCGTGGAACGGTAATTCTGCTCCAGCTTGATGACCTCCGTATTCGGGTAAGCCTGCTCGAAGTTCAGAATATTATAGATATTTGCTCCGCGGAATTTATAGATGGACTGGTCATCATCACCGACAACACAGAGGTTATGTTCCCGCTCCCCATATTCATTCATTCCGGAGGCTAAGAGGTGAATTAGCCGGAACTGGGCGGTATTCGTGTCCTGATACTCGTCTACCATAATATAACGAAAGCGGTTCTGGTAATAGGTCAGGGCTTCTTTGTTCTTCTGGAACAGTTCTACGGTCTTGAAGATCAGGTCGTCAAAATCCAAAGCATTGTTCGCCTTAAGCCTCTTCTGGTATTGGAGATAGGCCTGAGCATATTTCTTCTGCTGGTAATCCCTTGCCTGTAGCTCGAATTCTTCTGAGGAGATCAGCTCGTCCTTCGCCTTGGAGATGACGGAGAGGATACTGCGCTCGTTCATTTGCTTCGTGTCTATCTCAAGATACTTACAGACCTCCTTCATCAGGGTCTTCTGGTCATCAGTATCATAGATCGTAAAGCTGCGTTCATAACCGATCGTATCAATAAATCTTCTTAATATTCTGACGCAGGTGGAGTGGAAGGTACTGACCCAGATATTCTCGGCACCGTTGCCAATGATCCGGTCCACGCGTTCCCTCATTTCTTTGGCAGCCTTATTCGTGAAGGTGATTGCCAGGATATGCCAGGGGTTTACGTCCCGTTCTTCGATCAGATAAGCTATCCTGTGGGTAAGCACCCTGGTCAAGCCGGAGCCGGCTCCGGCCAGGATAAGCAAAGGCCCTTTGTCATGGAGCACAGCTCGTTTCTGCTCCGGGTTCAATGTATCATAAATACTCATGTATCTAACCTCCAAAATTCATTTACGCGCCTAGCAGACGTCTTTCGAATATGTAGCAATCATAACTGCACATGTATGAAGAGTATAGCATAAATCCCTCCCTGAAACAACTGCTGATGCAATCCATTCAACAATGTACGATACAATCCAATCAGCAATGTACGATACAATCCAAACAACCAATGGATAATCTAATAAGTAAATGGAACAATCCTATCAACCAATGGATAAATCTATTCAGCCAGTAGAACAATCCAACCAGCGATGTATGAAACATTCCAATCAGCGAATGGAAACAATTTGGTATGCCGAGGTGTTACTATTAAGCCTAATAAAAGTATATTATATAGGACCGGGGAGAAATGATTTCCATGGTGAGTATATGCATCCGTCGGTACTTAGGTTCTGTCTTATAGAACCTTTTGTACCGTTACGTGATGCATCTAAGCGGGAGCGTCTCATCCATGGGAACATTTTCTCCCCCGGTCCTGTTAAAAACATGGAAGGCTTAATAGTAACACCATAGTACAGGGGGCAGCATTGCGATATGTCTATTTTTGCTTTGACATCTAGTATCGGATACTATATAATGGAAACAGAGGTGATATGGTTGGATATGTCGAAAGAAGAGTATATCAAAGGTTTGATTGACAACCTGAAGGATGTCAAATACATCATGCCGGACGATATACCAAATATAGATTTATATATGGATCAGGTTACGACCTTTATGGACAAGCATCTGAAGTCCTCCAAACGGTATACGGAGGATAAGCTGCTGACGAAGACCATGATCAACAATTATACCAAGAATGAACTCTTGCCCCCGCCGAATAAGAAGAAATATTCGAAGGAGCATATGTTCCTTTTGATTTTCATTTATTACTTTAAGAATATCTTATCGATCAATGATATCCAGAATATCTTCAACCCCCTGACACAGAGGTATTACGGGGACGGTTCCAAGGTCAGCCTGGAGGATATTTATGAAGAAATCTTCCGACTCGAAAAGGAAGGGATCGATTCCCTGACGAAGGACATGGTCAGGAAGATGACGAAAGCGAAGGAATCCTTCGAGGAGGTCAAGGATCAGGAAGATCATGATTTCCTGACCATGTTTTCCTTCATCTGTATGCTTTGCTTTGACGTGTATATGAGAAAGCACATGATCGAGCAGATCATCGACCATTCTCTGATGGGTGAGGTTCGAAACTTTGGAAAAACTGCTGCGAAGAAGCCGGAGGGTAAGAGCACTTCGGGGAAAACAGATATGAAGGATGCAGCACCAGTGAAAAGGCCCACTCCCGAGAGGAAACCTGCTCCTGAGAAGAAACAGTTGACGGAAGCGCAGAGAGCAGCCCTGGCAGCACAGAAGGCCGCAGCTGCGGCAAAAAAGGCAGAAGCACAGAAGAATCCGAAAGGACCGGAAAGAATATAAAATGGGAGCTGTTGCACTAGCGGCTATTATACCGTTATTGCACAGCTCATTTTTAGTTATAAAGTAGAAGGGGCACCGCACAATTTTAGTGCGAAGCCCCTTAAGCTTTTTTACTGTTCGATTGTAGGCTTACCATGATTCATCCTTGCAAAAACCATGTCATAACCGTCATTACCATAATTTAAGGAACGGTTTACCCGGCTGATAGTAGCTGTTGAAGCGCCGGTTTTCTCAGCGATTTCCAGATAAGTGTTATGGCTGCGTAACATTCTTGCTACTTCAAATCTCTGGGAGAGGGATAATAGTTCATTTACGGTACAGATATCTTCAAAAAATATATAACATTCTTCAGGATTTTTTAAACTGAGTATTGCTTCAAATAAATGGTCAACGGCCGTTGTTCTGATGTTCTTGCTCATCGCTAGGAATCCTTCCTTTCATCCGCTCGTGATTTAAACACTCACACATCTGTATTTTAACACTTTAAAATTTTAAAGTAAAGTACTTTTTAATATCGAAAGCAGGGTAATTCGTCAGAACAATCTCGGGAATCTTGGGTAGACTGATCTGCGGCCAGGAGCATAACGATCATCATATCTGTCATACCTGTCATACCGATCAAATCTATCATATCTATCACGTCTGGGGCCATAAGGACCGCAGTGATCACAAGGCCTTCTTCTAGGATAGTAGTCATCATATCTGCGGTTATCACATCCGCCGAATAAACATCCCATATTATCAACTCCTTTCCAATACTAATTTATGCTGAAGTTGAATTTTTGTGTATTATAGGGGTTTAAAGTTATTTTAGTCGAAGCAGATCATTTGTTGCAGAACCTATTAAACCTGCTGACGGCGAATAATGGCAGCCTGTTTCATCCTGTGTTTTACAATCCTTTGCACTTCTGATAAACTAAAGTTAATAGATAAGTAAATGGGAATAAGGATTATGAGAAGGAGGAACTGAATGGAACGTCATGATAAAGTAAGTACAGGGCATATCGGTTTTGATCAGACAATCGATTTCCTGCGATTGGGGGATAATGTGGTTTGGCAGGTTGATACCATGGATAGCTATCAGCAGATGGTCCACTCCTATGTGGAACAGGCAAAAAGGGATCAGCGCAGGATAGTTTATGTGCGCTTTGGTAAACATGAAGCCTTATTCGGAGAGAAGGACGGATTGACCGTCTATGAGCTGGATGCCACAATGGGTTTTGAAAGCTTTGCTACCGAGATCCACAATCTCGTAAAACGGGAGGGTCGTAAGGTTTTCTATGTATTCGATTGTCTGACGGATCTTCTGGAAGCCTGGTGCTCGGATCTGATGATCGGTAACTTCTTCCGGGTTACTTGCCCTTATCTGTATGAACTTGATACCATCGCATACTTTTCCATCAAGAGGAATGTCCATACCTTCAGTACGATAGCAGGCATCAGAGAGACGACACAGCTGCTGCTGGATCTGTATAACGTGAATGGTAAGCTCTATATTCACCCTCTGAAGGTATGGCAGCGCTATTCACCAACCATGTTCTTCCCCCACCTGATCAAGGAGGAGGAAGCAATCTGTATCACAGCCAGCTCGGAAGCGGCAGAGTTGTTTTCCAGCATTCACAGAGGAGAGAAAAGGTTGGATTACTGGGATGTCCTTTTCAGGAATGCAAAGGAGACTTTAACTGGTACTGCTAAGGAGCAGGAAGAAGTAAAAGCCCTATTGATGAACCTGCTGATCGGCAGCGGCTCGAAGATGATGGAGCTGTGTAAAAGGTTCTTTACACTTCGTGATATTCTGGAGATTGCCTCCAGGGAGATTGGCACCGGCTTTATTGGCGGGAAGAGTGTTGGCATGCTCCTGGCCAGAAAGATCCTGGATGAGGTAGGGAACGACCGCTTTGTTAACTTCCTGGAACCCCATGATTCCTATTACCTAGGCTCTGATATCTTCTATACTTATATCGTACAGAACGGCTGGTGGAGACTCAGAACGAAGCAGAAGACAGAGGAGGGTTATTATAAATATGCTGCGGAGCTGAAGGAGAAGCTGCTTCGGGGCAGTTTCCCGGAGATTATCCAGGAACAGTTCCTGCAGATGCTGGAATACTTCGGACAGTCTCCGATTATCGTCCGCTCCAGCTCCTTACTGGAGGATAACTTCGGAAATGCCTTTGCCGGTAAATATGAGAGCGTATTCTGTGTAAATCAGGGAACCCTCGAAGAACGGTATGAAGCCTTTGAGCAAGCAGTAAAAATCGTATATGCCAGTACGATGAATGAGGATGCACTGAATTACCGAATGAACCGTGGCTTATCCTGGAAGGATGAGCAGATGGCCATCCTGGTCCAGAGAGTATCCGGTGACTATTATGATAGTTTTTTCTTCCCGCATATCGCCGGAGTCGGTAATTCCTCTAACCTATATGTATGGGAGAGAGGAGTGGACATGGATGCCGGTATGCTTAGGCTGGTATTCGGTCTGGGAACCAGAGCAGTGGACCGGACGGAGGGTGATTATGTCCGCATTGTCAGTCTGGATAACCCCCTTAGGCTGCCTCCCATCAATTATGAAGATATGAGAAAATATTCCCAGCATTATGCCGATGTGCTTTCCCTAAAGGATAATGCCCATGGATGCAGACCGATCGAAGAGCTGCTGGCCAAGAATCTTAAGGTCAGAAAGGAGCTTTTTGCCAGTATTGATTATGAGACCTCGGACCGCTTAAGAGAATTGGGGTATCAGAATGTACCTACCCCCTATATTATGGATTTTAGGAAGCTCTTAAAGGATACCGAGTTTCCCGTTATCATGAAGGAGCTGCTGGCTCTGCTGACTAAGGAATATGATTATCCGGTGGATATAGAATTTACTGCGAATTTCAGGAAGGATGGCAGCTTTAAGATCAATCTCCTGCAATGCCGGCCACTGCAGACGAAGGGACTTGGGAAAACAGTGGACATCCCTGCACTTCTGGAGGAGGGACAGTGTCTGCTCAGTATGAAGGGGAATTTTATGGGTGGCAATATCAGATTGCCTCTGAATTATATTATCTATGTTCCTACCAGAAGCTATCTGGACTTATCCGAACAGGAGAAGTATTCCGTAGCCAGACAGATCGGCAGGATTAACACGGCCCTGAAAGGAAAACGCTGCATGCTCATCGGACCGGGAAGATGGGGGACCACAACACCTTCTTTGGGAGTACCGGTACAGTTTACGGAGCTCTGTAATATGTCAGCCATCTGCGAGGTTGCTTCACAGGAAGCCGGATTCATGCCTGAACTGTCCTATGGCAGCCATTTTTTCCAGGACCTGGTGGAATCAGACATCTTCTATGCTGCTATCTTTGACGGACAGAAGGAGGTTATCTATCACCCGGAGTTGATCCTTGCGAAAGAGAATCTGCTTACGAATATACTGCCGGATAGTGAAAATTATAAAGAAGTAATTCATATCGCCGAAGCTGAGGGAATCGAGGTATTCTCGGATATTCAGACGCAGACTATGCTGTGCCGTTAAGCAGTATCCAGAGAGCTTGTTACAAAATAAATTTACAGAACCTGTTCGATTTGTTTATGAAACTGATGCTTCATACAAATGGAACAGGTTCTTTTATATGAGGATGTATAATGTAACAATATACGTCAATATTATGATGAGGGAGAATTTCGTTGTATTGACATTCTATAGGAATGAGATTATCATATACATAAAAAGTATAAAATGGAAATTATTATGTGGTAAATTTTCCATTTCCTGTTTTGGAGGAACAATGAGACGAAGAAAGAGACATACCATGCGACCTATCTTTATGACCTTAAGTGTGATAGCGTTTATGGTGTTAGCATATCTGTCCTACTTAGAGTTTAAGCCTATGGTAGTTAAGGCTGTTACCATAGAGGCCGGAAGTCCCATGGTAGACGTGAAAGATTTCCTCCTTGAGAAGGATATGACCGGCAAATATATTACTGATATCAATAACCTGGACCTGAATGCTCCCGGAACCTATGAGATCAGGATTAAAGTAAGAAACCGGATCCATACCTCCAACCTGGAGGTGGTTGACAGCACAGCACCGGTCGGTGAGCCGATTGATGTTATTGCATTGAAGGGCGAAGAGGTTCAGGCAGGAGCCTTCATCGACAGAGTGGAGGATGCCACTTCCGTTACGGCAGAATTTACAGAGAAACCGGACACTTCAAAACAGGGAGAACAGGAGGTTACCATCATCCTGATGGATTCGAGCGGGAATAGCTCAAAGCTTACGGCTAAGCTAACTGTTCTTGATGTGAAAAGCAAGATACAGGTGGAAGCTGGTTCTGAGGTTCTGATTCAACCGGACGATTTTCTGGAACATAATAACTATGACATATCGTTTGTAACAGATATCAGCACTCTTGATTTCAGCAAACCTGCGACCCACGAGATTCAGATCAAGGTGGATGACAGGCTTCTTACCACTTATATCGAAGTAGTTGATACCACTCCGCCAACCGGAAGGGCAATGGACCAGATAGCCTGGATCAATGATCCGATTGAGGCAGCTACCTTTGTGACCGACGTCAGTGATCTGTCGGGAGTTCAGTACACCTATCAGCTGAGGCCCGATTTTACGACCGAGGGCACCAAAGAGGTAACCATACTTCTCAAAGACAGCTCCGGTAATACCTCTGAGCTGAAGGCGATGCTTACCGTGAAAACCGATACAGAACCGCCCGTATTCTCCGGAATAAGGAATAAGACCGTATATGAAGGAGAAGGGGTTGCCTATAAGAAGAATGTCACAGCCACGGATAATAAGGATGGGGATGTAACGTTCCAGGTGGATTCCGGCAATGTAAAGCTTAATACACCCGGTGTCTATACGGTATACTACAGTGCGGCTGATTCAGCCGGTAATAAGGCAGAAGCCTCCTCTACAGTGACGGTTTTGGAGTTTATTATTACCGATGAGATGCTGAATGAACTGACGGATAAAATCTTAGCTGATATCACGACTGAGGATATGACCATGCGGGATAAAGCTTATGCCATCTATAAATATGTCAGAGGGCATGTGGCTTATACCGGTGAATCCGATAAATCCGACGCGAAGAACGAAGCCTTCAGAGGAATCAAGAATGCAGTCGGAGACTGCTTCACCTATTATGCTGTATCCGAAGCACTGCTGACTCGTGCAGGAATTGATAATATGCGGGTCACCAGAGTGGGAGGAAGGACGAAACATTTCTGGAACCTGATCAACTGCGGGGATGGCTGGTATCATTTCGATGCCTGTCCTCATAAGGACAAAATTGCTTCCTTCATGCTAACGGATAAGGAAGTAGCTGCATATACGGAGAAAAGAGGAAATAATTACTATACCTTCGATAAATCCTTATACCCTGCCACGCCGGAAGAATAGGCACCTGAGGTTCTCAGGAAAATCAGCCATACCTGGGGTAAGAGATACTATGTTCCGGCAGTTTAAGTAACCGGAAAGCCATACGTAAGGGGGAGAGGCATACGAAGAAACTAGGTGTTATCGGTGGTTTGGGTCCGATTGCCACTGCATATTTCTATGAGCTAATTATTAAGATGACGGATGCGGTCAGGGATCAGGAGCATATTGAGATCATTATTTTCAGTAAGCCCTCCATCCCGGACCGTACGGATTATATCCTTGGAAGAAATACTGAGAGTCCTGTGGAACCCATGATAGAAACAGGGAAAGACTTAGTCCGGCTGGGAGTTGATTATCTGGCGATGCCCTGTGTGACAGCCCATTACTTCCACAATCAACTGACAGGGGGAATCGGCAGACCGATCCTCCATATCATCAGGGAGACAGCGGGCCTCTTACAAGAGCATGGGATTTCGAAAGCCGGTATTATGGCTACGGATGGAACCATTCACAGCGGGATGTTCCAAAAGGAGCTGCTTTCCCATGGAATAACACCCTTGGTCCCTTCAGAAGAGTGTCAGGCTTATGTAACAGATCTGATCTATAAGGACATCAAGTCCAACCGGCCTGCGCAGATGGATAAATTCCGTGCAGTGAAGGAGGAGCTAATAGAGATGGGTGCCCAGGTAATCATTCTGGGCTGTACGGAATTATCTCTGATCAAACGGGATTACGAAATCGGTCCCGGCTTCATCGACGCGATGGAGGTTCTGGCTAGGTGCTGTGTGACCCTCTGCGGGGCGAGGCTGAAACATGAATATTCAGAGCTGATTACATAATCAAAAACCGACTATTGTATAGGTTTCTACAGATAAGGCTATGATTTACATAAAACTGAGAAAGTGAAGCCGGACATCAGATCCGGCGGTACTGAGAATATCATGCAGAGAAATGTGTTGGAATACTTAGAACAGATCGTACAGAAGGTTCCCGATAAGATCGCCTATGCGGATGAGAATACGGGAGTTACCTTCGAAGAAGTATATCAGAAGTCAAGAGCAATCGGCTCCTACTTAAACAGAGAGGGACATGGGAAGGAGCCCATCGTAGTCTTTATGGGAAAGCATCCGAGAACCATCGTAACCTTCTTCGGAGTAATTTATGCGGGCTGTTATTATGTCCCGATTGATGAAGAGATGCCGAGGCACCGGATTGAGCTGATCTTTCAGAGCCTTCAGCCGGGTGCTGTGATCTGTGATAATGAGACGAAAACAGCTTTGGATACCTTCCATTATGAGGGTAAGGTGTATTCCTATGAAAATATGGTGAATACTCCTGTTATGGAGGATAAGCTGGCAGAGCTCAGGGACAGGCAAATTGACACGGATCCGATCTATATCGTATTTACCTCAGGTTCCACGGGTATCCCAAAGGGAGTGGTCGCCTGCCACCGTTCCGTGATTGATTATATCGAGAGCCTGTCGGAGGTGTTACTGTTCAATGAGAATACGGTCTTCGGAAATCAGACTCCGCTTTATGTGGATGCCTGTCTGAAGGAGCTGTACCCAACCTTAAAGTTTGGCGCTACCACTTATATCGTTCCGAAAAGTCTGTTCATGTTCCCCCTAAAACTGGTGGAATTCTTAAATGAGAAAAAGATCAACACGGTCTGCTGGGTGGTGTCTGCACTAACGATGATATCCGCCTTCGGTGCATTGGAGAAGGAGGTTCCGAGGTACCTCCATACCGTAGCCTTCGGCAGTGAGGTATTCCCGATCAAACAGTTCAGGCTGTGGAGAAAGTATCTGCCGGAAGCAAGGTTTGTGAATTTGTACGGGCCGACCGAAGCAACCGGAATGTCCTGCTATTATGAAGTGAACCGGGAATTTGAACTGGACGAGATGATACCGGTCGGAAGACCGTTTAAGAATACCGAGATACTCCTGCTGGATGAGAATAACCGGATCCCTCCCCAGGGAGAAGCCGGAGAGATCTGTATCCGCGGTACCTCCCTTACTCTGGGTTATTATAAGAACTCCCAGAAGACCAACGAGGTATTCGTTCAGAATCCGCTGAATACCTGTTATCCGGAGTTGATTTATCGTACCGGTGATCTGGGAAGATACAATGAGTTCGGAGAGCTGGTATTTATCTCCCGTAAGGACAACCAGATTAAGCATATGGGACACCGAATCGAGCTGGGGGAGATTGAGGTAGTTACCAACATGCATCCGGAGATCAGGAGCGCCTGCTGCATCTTTGATACGGTTAAGAAGAAGATCGTATTGTATTATGTAGGAGACATCACTACGGCAGTCCTGGCTGATTTTCTGAAGGAGAAGCTTCCGAGGTATATGGTACCGAATGTGATGGAGGGGATTCCGGTAATGCCCTTAACCTCTAACGGGAAGATTGACCGGGTTTCTTTGAAGGAGAAGTATCAAAATAAATAATGTATGCGCTCTGCCCTGCATTGGTTAACAAACCCCGGCTGGAATAAGCTTAGCCGGAATAAGCAGTAATCGAAAGCCGGTAAAAAGTTGACAAGAGGAAGATAGGATTTCATAAAATAACGAACAGATTGGAGATTATTATGGACCAGATACTTGAAATATTAAGCGGATTACATCCGGAGGTGGACTTCGAAACCTGTGATACCCTGATCGATGACAGAATCATTGATTCCTTTGACATTGTATCCATCATCTCGGATATCAGTGATGAATTCGATATTACCATTCCGGTGGAGGAGATTGTTCCGAAGAATTTTAACTCTGCGAAAGCTTTGAATGCTTTAGTAGAACGACTGATTGAAGAAGAATAACAGGGGGCTCTATGCTTTTTACATCATACCGTTTCATACTTTTTCTGATCCTGGTGGTGAGCCTGTACTACCTGATTCCGAAGAAATTTCAATGGATGCTTTTACTCCTTGCCAGCTATATTTTCTACCTCTTTGCCGGACCGGGTTATCTGATCTATATTTTGGCTACCACAGTGACCACCTACTATGCCGGCTCGCGGATGGACAGGCTACAGAAGGTCCAGAACGATTACCTGAAGGAGCATAAGGAGGAGCTGTCCAGAGAAGAGCGTAAGGCTTATAAGGCAGGGATGAAGGGAAGGCAAAGAAGCTGGCTGATCCTGTGCCTGATGCTTAATTTCGGAGTCCTGGCAGTACTCAAATATTCCGATTTTGCTATCCTGAACATCAACTCAGTATTTGATCTGTTCCGGGTAAAGAAGCACCTTCCCGTGCTTGGCTTTGTCCTGCCCCTCGGAATATCATTCTACACCTTCCAGACCATGGGCTATCTCATAGATATCTACCGGGATAAATATCCTGCAGAGAAGAATCTGTTCAAGCTGGCATTATTCATATCGTTCTTCCCACAGCTGATCCAAGGACCGATCAGCCGTTTTGATGATTTGAAGGAAACCTTGTTTTCTGAACATAAGTTTATTCCTCAGAACATATCCTACGGTCTCCAGAGAATTCTCTGGGGCTTCTTTAAGAAGCTGGTGATTGCTGATCGGTTATTCCTTGCAGTCAGTACGATTGTCAAGAATCCGGGGGAATATCAGGGGATCTATGTACTTGCAGGAATATTTTTCTATGCGATTGAGCTCTATGCTGATTTTACCGGAGGCATTGATATTGCCATCGGTGCGGCTGAGCTGCTGGGGATCCGTCTGAAGGAGAACTTCGAGCGTCCCTATTTCTCCAAATCCATTACTGAATACTGGAGAAGATGGCATATTACCCTGGGAACCTGGTTCAAGGATTATATGTTTTACCCGATTTCCGTCAGCAAATCCATGCTTAATCTGTCTAAGAAATGCAGGGCTAAGTTTGGAGATACGATTGGTAAGAGAGTACCGGTCTATATCGCAACCATCGTGGTATGGTTTACAACCGGTATCTGGCACGGAGCGGCCTGGAACTTCGTTGTTTGGGGACTTTTAAACTGCCTGGTGATCCTGATTTCCCAGGAGTGCATACCCCTCTATAATAAATTCCATGAGCGTTTTCCTATCGGACATTCCTTCTGGTATCGTTTATTCCAGGTGGTAAGGACCTTCTGGCTGATGAGCTTTCTTAGAATGCTGGACTGCTACGGGAATGTGGGATTAACCTTCCGTATGTATGGAACGATACTGACCAAACCGAATCTGACCGAATTGTTCCGGGGAGGCTTTCTGGAGCTTGGACTGTCCATAAATGATTACGGTGTATTGGCAGTTGCTGTAGCATTTTTGTTGTTTGTAAGCTTAAAATCCCGGAGCGGAAGCTTTCGGGCTAAGCTATCCGGTCATCCGATGCTGCTTCGCTATGCCGCTTATTTCCTCCTGTTCCTGGTGACTTTGATCTTTGGTGCTTACGGAATAGGTTATGACTCCAATCAATTCATCTACAGCAGGTTCTAGAAAGGGATCATAACGATGAGAAGAAGAACTATTAAAAAGATTATCATAAATATTACCTTTCTTATCCTTGCGGTTGCCTTTCTGGCAATCCTGCAGAGGCTGCTCATGCCGAAGTATATGTCTGAAATTCATGAGGGCAGCCTGGTAGCAGAGTATTACGATGAGGTGAAGGAGCATGATGTCATATTCGTAGGTGACTGTGAGGTATTCTCAAATGTCTCACCGGTTACCCTCTGGGAGAACTACGGAATAACCAGCTACATAAGAGGAAGTGCCCAACAGCTGGTCTGGCAGTCCTATTATCTGCTGGAGGATACCCTGACTTATGAAAAACCTGAGGTAGTAGTGTTCAATGTTCTGGCGATGAAATATAATGAACCCCAGAAGGAAGCCTATAACCGCCTGACACTGGACGGAATGAAGCTGTCGAAGGCAAAACTGGGCGCAATCAAAGCCTCCATGGTGGAGGAGGAAGAATACATCTCTTATCTCTTCCCGATCTTAAGATACCATGGCAGATGGAACGAGCTGACCGGAGAGGATTTTAGGTACCTGTTCCGGAAGAATAAGATCTCCCATAACGGTTATCTGATGAGGATCGATTCCAGACCGGTAACCGTACTGCCTACCGGAAGGAAGCTGCCGGATTATCAGTTCGGTGACAATGCCTATGCCTATCTCGATAAGATGACGAAGCTCTGTAAGGATAATGGGATCAAGCTGATCCTGATCAAGTCCCCCAGTGTTTATCCCTACTGGTATGAGGAGTGGGATCAGCAAATGGTGGATTATGCGAAACAAAACGACCTGACCTATATCAATTTCCTTGAGGTTACTGAGGAAATGGGAATAGATTATACGACTGATACCTATGACACCGGGCTGCACTTAAATCTGTCCGGTGCAGAAAAATTCTCAGACTACTTCGGTAGAATACTCAGTGAGGAATTTGAACTTAAGGATCACAGACAGGATCCCAAGCTCGCAGCCGTTTGGCAGGAGAAGACCGATTTCTATTATGGGATGAAGGCGGATCAGGAGAGAGAACTGAAGGAATACGGTTACTTAAAGAGCTATGGTGCCGCTGCACAGACGGCAGAAACGGCAGCAGAATAATTAACACAGACTATGAAGAACTATGAATCTGGAAGCGTGGTTCCATATTGGAATAGGGGTTAAGAACAGGAGGAATAAAATGAAGAAATTATTACTTTGTATGTTAATGGCATTACTGGTGACAGGCTGCGGGGCGAAGGAGCAATCGGACAAGAAGGATGCTGCCGATGAGACCGGAGCAAACCAGGCGACATCGGCGCCTGCCGATACTGCAGCAGCAGGCGACTCAGCTGAAGTAAAGGACAGCTATCTGTTTGATTACAATGGGGTAGCGATTCGGATGAACACGGATGCAGCGCCGGTTCTGAAAGCTTTAGGAGAACCCCAGGAATACTTTGAGGCGAAGAGCTGTGCCTTTGACGGTATGGATAAAACCTACTTCTACAGCGGAATAGAGTTAACCACCTATCCGAAGAGTGATAAGGAGGATTATATCTCCTCTATTTACTTCAAGGATGACTCCGTAAGCACGAAGGAAGGAATCTTCATCGGTTCAACACTTCAACAGCTTCTGGATGCCTATGGAGAGAATTATTCCGGAGATGGAGAGGCCTACACCTATACCAAGGAGGATTCCTCCATCATGTTCATCGTTGAGGCGGATGAGGTAACCTCTATCACCTATCTGGCAGCAATCCCGGAACTTCAGTAAACGCGAAGCAATTATGACCATAAAGGGCAATTAAGCTTTTACAAATCGATATCATAAGGGCAGTTTTGGCTTGGAATACCCTGGGCCGAAGCTGCTCTTTTATTGATCGAATATTTGACTGCCGGATGGATATCCTAATCGGATGAGAAAAATCAATTCTTATCAATTAGCGGACGAAAAGGCAGGATATGATATGAGGGCTCTTGTATATGAAGGCATGAAAAACATTCAAGTAAAGGAGGTGGAGGATGCGAATCTCAGGAAAGCAGATGACATCATTGTCAGGGTTACCTCTGCTGCGATCTGCGGTTCCGACCTTCATTTGTACCATGGATTGATTCCGAATATGCCGAAGGGCTTTATCCTAGGGCATGAGACCATGGGCATCGTAGAGGAGGCAGGACCGGAGGTAACAAAGGTGAAGAAGGGTGACAGAGTCATCATCCCTTTTCCAATCGCCTGCGGACATTGTCCCCACTGTGAACAGGGAGAATGGAGCCAGTGTGATAAATCCAATGCCTATGGTGAAATCGGCGCAATCTTCGGCTACAGCAATACCCTGGGTGGTTATGACGGGGGTCAGGCAGAGTATCTTCGGGTTCCCTATGCCAATGTGGGACCCGTGAAGGTTCCGGAGGAACTGATGGATGAACAGGCCCTGTTTCTGACCGATGTCCTGCCCACCGCATATTGGGGAGTGGAATCCGGAGGTGTGAAGCCCGGTGATACCATCATAGTGCTGGGCTGCGGACCGATCGGGCTGACTGCGATTAAATGGGCCTTCCTTGCAGGAGCTAAAAGGGTCATTGCCGTTGATTATATAGACTACCGCCTGCACCATGCGGCCGGTTATGGGGCAGAGATGGTACAGTTTGAAAATTATGATGATACCGGGGAATATCTTCACGAGATTACCCATGGTGGTGCAGAGGTGGTTCTGGACTGCGTCGGATTAGATGGCAAGACCTCAAATATCGAGAAAATGGAATCCATGCTCCGGCTACAGGGAGGTTCCAAATCTGCGATTGAGATGGCAGCTCGGGCAGTCAGAAAGTGTGGAACTGTTGTTTTGATCGGCGTCTATGGAACCAGATATAATCTGTTTCCCTTGGGCGACTTCTTCTCCAGGAATATCACGATAAAGATGGGACAATGCCCTGCCCATAAGTATGTGGAGCCGATTATGAAACTGATACTTACCCATCGCTTCGATCCTACGGACATCATTACCCATAGGCTGCCCCTGACGAAGGGAGCAGAAGCCTATCGGATGTTCGATCTGAAGCAGGATCACTGCATCAAGGTGATCCTGAAGCCCTAAACAAGTGAATACCTGACACCAATAAGTAAATTTAACAATTCTTAATAAAGAGAACACATTCGAGGAGCATCATCAAGTGATATCAATGAGGCATCCAAAGCCTCCGTCGATCAGCTTAAGGGTCTGGCACCGGAATTGGTACTGCCGAGCCATGACGCTCCGATGAAAGGAGAGGAGCTTAAGAAGCATATGGAGATACTGTCTGAACATTTCAATAGTAAAACAGTTCCTAAAAAATACTAAAAATTACAAAAATTACAATAAAAATACAATAATATAATGATATCCAGCTTTACTTTTGAATACAAATAGAGTACAATTGTGAAAAATGTCGAAAGCAGGATAACACGAATGAAAAAATCATTAACAGGAAAATTTATCTTAATTTTTGTGATTTTAATTATAGTAATTACTGCAGCGTTTACCTTTGTATCTTATCAGGAAATCCAGACTTCAGTAACAAACCAGATGAAAAATGACGGATCAACCTTAGTCCTGTTCTTAAAGAGCCAGATTCAGAAGAATAACATTTCCTCCCTTGAGGAACTTCATAATATCTTTGGTGAGATTAAGCAGGGCAGCGATGGTTCCATTGAATATATCTCTTTTTCGGACAATAACTACAACATAATTGCTTCAGATGATTTTGTATCAATTGAGGAGGGCGGTACCGATGCTGTCTCCTCCGCAACCTCCCAGGGAAGCGTTTCAGAAGTGGTGACGGATAAGGTAACCAGAGGTGATATCATTCAGGCTGCCTCCGGTGACAATGTTTATAATGTATCAACTGAATTTACTCTGACGGAACAGCTTACCGGAGCTCTTAATATCGGTCTTTCTCTGAAAAGTATGTATGCCCAGATACAGAAATCCGTATGGGATACCATCTGGATCTCCTTAATCATAATGGTACTTACACTAATAGCAGGTTCTCTGTTTGCAGGTAGAATTATTAGGCCGATCAAGCAGATGTCCGGCAATATGAAGAGCTTTGCTGACGGAGATTTCACCATCAGCTTTGAGCATAAGAGCAAGGATGAAATCGGACAGATGAGCACGGTTCTGAATAATATGCGTGAGAATCTGAAGGGAATGATGGGAAGCATTCAGGATAATTCTAACCAGGTGTCACAGAGCTCCACGCAGCTGACAGCAGTGATTGATGAGACCTCCGCAGTAGCACATGAAATTACAAAGGCTTCCGAAGAGCTGGCTACCGGTGCGACAGAGCTTGCCGTAAATGCGACGGAAGGGCTGGAAAGACTGAATTCTCTGGCACAGGAAATCAATGCCCTATATAGCGGAGCAGGTTCCATGAAGAATATCATAGAACAAACAAAGAATGCAAACCAGGTAGGAATGGATTCCTTACGAGAGCTTCAGAAGGCTATTGAAGAGAACTCTAAGGTTTCAGGGCAGATCAGAGAACAGGTAGAGGAACTGAGAGCAAAATCCGCTACGATCGTAGAGATTACTTCGGTGATAAAGACAATTGCGGAGCAGACCAATCTGCTTTCCCTGAATGCCAGCATTGAAAGTGCAAGGGCCGGGGAGCATGGCAAGGGCTTTGCGGTAGTTGCGGAGGAAATCAGAAAGCTGTCCGAACAGACCAAAAAATCCATTATTGGAATCGAGGGAGTAATCACTGAGGTCAGCGACTCGGTTTCAAAGACCCATGAGTTCATGGAGCAAGGATCTCAGGTAATGAACAGAACCACCTCCATCTCTGTAGAATCCGGCAGGGCTTTTGAAACCATTGAACTATCTGTGACTAATATCATACAGCAGATACAGGGATTGATTGATGGAGTTGTGAAGGTAAACGGTGATAAGGATGAAGTAATCAAGTCAATTGAAAGTATTTCAGCCATAACCGAAGAATCAACTGCATCAACAGAAGAGATTTCGTCCTCCCTGGAGCAGCAGCTGAGTAACATGACTTACATTTCAAATTCAGCGAAGGAGCTTCAGTCGATTGCATCGGAGCTGGAACTTCTGGCAGGACAATTTAAACTTTAATAAGATATATAGGCGCTTACCATTGTGTGGCGCCTTTTTTGCGAGTGGAGTTTAGCGATATTTGACATAAAATGATATTTTATGTATTTTGTGATTGACAAGGAATACCGATTTAATATAATAGAATCACAGGAATTCATATCGGAAATCAATTCCTGATATACTTAGGAAGAGAGGGAGTACTATGGGGAAGAAGTTCAGTGCGATTGTCTGGTGTCTGCTTACTGTCGTAATAGCGATGCAGGGGTTCAGCGGATATTCCAGCGGGGAATATGTGATGGAGTGGCTTGGGATCAGGCTGTCCAAGGGTGGTTTTACTATTTTGATTCTCGTATTCTTAGTCATTGATATATTAACCTTGATTAATGCATTTACGTCAGATAAGAGGATGGCGACACAACAGCAACAGAAGAAGGAAGAATTCCAGCAAACTATTCAGAATGAACAGTTGGCTGCCCCCTGCCTTATCATGCTGCACAGGCCGTCCAATATCCTTGGTGCGGCAATCGGATTAAAGGTATTTCTGAATTATGAGGATCTTGGCGTATTAAAAAACGGAAAAACGATACAGTTCTATACTCATTTTAAATACAATGTCCTGACCGGGGAAAGTAATAATAACGGACCGGTAAGAGAACCGTTCCAGTTCGAAGCAATTCCAGGAGGAACCCTCTATATCAACTACAAACCTTCGAAGAACATCTTCTTATGGGGAGAAAATGTGAATATGTAATTAAGATATTAAATAGCAGATAGCTATTCCGTTACCTGTATACTGACGGAATAGCTATTTTTTACCGTGTGTCCTGCGAAGCTGGACACACTTGTATTTTATTCATGGACAAACCTTATGTAAAACATTATAATTATACGATATCAGAAATATAAACTAAGAATAGGATAGGTTTACAATACATGAAAAAAGGACAGATCTATGAAGGAATAGTCGACAGAGTTGATTTCCCGAATAAGGGAAGGCTTGTGGTGGAAGGGGAGAAGGCGGTCGTTAAGAATTGCCTGCCCGGGCAGAAGATCAGCTTTGCAGTTAATAAATTGAAGAATGGTAAAGCAGAGGGAAGCTTGATGGAGGTATTGGAGAGATCCCCCCTGGAGTTAAGATGCGGTAACTGCAGAAGCTATGGATATTGTGGCGGCTGCAGCTATCAGAGCTTACTGTATCCTGCCCAACTCGACATGAAAATGAACCAGGTGAAGAGACTGGTGGATAGTGTTTGCAAGGATTATCAGTTTGAAGGGATCTTAGGAAGCCCGGTGGAGTGGGGTTACCGTAATAAGATGGAGTTCTCCTTCGGGGATGAGTATAAGGGAGGACCGCTTGCCCTTGGCCTTCATAAGAAGGGAAGCTTCCATGATATACTTACGGTCGACGACTGTGCGATTGTGGACCGGGATTATAATCATATCCTAAGATGTGTATTGGATTACTGCACAGAGCTTGGCATGACCCATTATCATAAACTGACTCACCGGGGTTATTTAAGGCATCTTCTGGTGCGGAAGGCTGTCAAAACAGGGGAGATCCTGATAAATATTATTACCACTTCTCAGGCAGAAGAGCTTCAGCCGGATCATGGCAGTATGAATGCTTCCGGTAATACTTCCGGCACTGAAACACTGCCCCCTCAGAATGTGGATAGCGGACAGAAGGGTACGCCCGTGGAGGAGATATGGACAGCCCTCGTCGGGAAGCTGCTGGAGCTTACTCTACAGGGTACAATCACCGGAATTCTTCATACCAGTAATGACAGCTTGGCAGACGTCGTGAAGAGTGATCGGACAGAGCTGCTCTATGGACATGATTATATTTTCGAAGAACTCCTGGGTCTTAAATTCAAGATTACTACCTTCTCGTTCTTCCAGACGAATTCTCTGGGAGCGGAGGTTCTCTATTCCAAGGTCCGGGAATATGTAGGTGAAACGAGGGAGAAGAATATCTTCGATCTGTACAGCGGAACCGGAACCATCGCCCAGCTCCTAGCCCCGGTCGCAGGTAAGGTAACCGGTGTGGAGATCGTGGAAGAAGCGGTGGAGGCAGCGAAGGAGAACGCAGCCCTGAACGGCTTGAATAATTGTGAATTTATCGCCGGAGATGTCTTAAAAGTAGTGGATGAGCTTAAAGATAAGCCGGACATCATCGTCCTGGATCCTCCGAGGGACGGCATCCATCCGAAGGCTTTGGAGAAGATCATAGATTTCGGAGTGGACCGGATCATCTATGTCTCCTGTAAACCCACCTCCCTGATCCGTGACCTGGAGGTATTACAGGCCAGAGGCTACAAGGTGGAGAAGGTCTGTGCGGTGGATATGTTCCCCCAGACGGTGCATGTGGAGACGGTGGTACTGCTGAACAAGAAAGCTTGCAAAGGAAGAGTACAAGAAATATAAAGATTTGCATTTATGAGAATAAGCATACGCAGATATTATCAGATTATTGAGCTCAAATTAATTGTATTTTATATGGATAGGTTTACTGTTTGTGAACAAGTCAGTCAACTTATAATCCAGATACGGGAGGAATTAATCATGAGAAAAATTATTGTGCTTGAACATATCTCACTTGATGGTGTCATACAAGGGCCAGGCGGGCCAGACGAAGATACCAGCGAGGGCTTCACGCATGGTGGGTGGATTGCACCATATTCTGATAAGACCCTTGGAATGCTTCTGAGAAAGCAAATGGACATGACATTCGATCTATTGTTAGGGCGAAAAACCTTTGAAATTTGGGCACCATACTGGCCACAGCATGGAGATGTATGGCCCGGGGCCAACAAGGCAACCAAATATGTCGCATCGAATACAATGACATCTGGTGATTGGCAGCCGTCCGTATTTTTAAGTGGAGATATTGCGGAAAAAGTCACCCAGATTAAGCAACAGCAAGGGCCAGATTTGCATGTGTGGGGTAGTGGGGTTCTCATTCAAACACTTCTCAAGCACGACTTAGTCGATGTGTTTTGGCTGATGATATACCCAATAACGTTAGGCAGTGGAAAGCGATTATTTGCTGCTGGCACAATCCCAGCTGCATTCAAGGTTACGGAAAGCAGTGTCACTCCGAATGGCGTTATTATTGTGAGATACGAACGTGCAGGCACAATATAAACCCAAAACAAAACAATGGGATCTAGATCAATGCGATGAACAAAATCTCCAAAAGATATTTACATTTGAGGGTCTTGTCGATTACAGTTACAATCATTGAAATTCCTTTTAAAAGTGCACCTCAAATGTTAGGCATAAATAAATAACATATGGAGGTGTGCTTTTTATGTAAGCACGGAATATATACTAGAGATTTTAAGATTTCTGTTATAGAATATATTATAATACTAAAAAGAGGAGTTACTCATGAATTTTTATTTCGCACCTTTAGAAGGGGTGACGGGTTATGTATATCGAAATGCCCATCATGCTTATTTCAATCATATAGATAAGTATTTTGCACCATTTATTGTTGCTAATCAAAGTAATAGTTTTAGAACCCGTGAAATAAATGATATTCTTCCAGAGAACAATCCGGGTCTGGTTTTGGTTCCACAATTGTTAACTAATAATGCGAAGGACTTTATTAATACATCAAAGAGAATAAAACAACTGGGTTATCAGGAGATTAACTTAAATCTGGGGTGTCCTTCCGGAACAGTCGTAGCCAAAAACAAAGGATCCGGTTTCCTGGCTAAAAAGGAAGAGTTGGATGCGTTTCTGGATGAGATATTTACTGCAGCAGTGACTAAGATATCTGTAAAAACCAGAATAGGCAAAGATCATCCAGATGAATTTTATGAATTGATCGAAATATTTAATAAGTACCCTATGGTTGAGTTAATTATCCACCCCAGAGTGCAAAAGGATTTTTATAAGAATATGCCTAATCTGGACGTATTTAGGGATGCTTTAAACTTGAGTAAGAATCCCGTTTGCTATAATGGAAACATTTTTACAGCCAAGGATTATACGGAGTTTAAAGCCGATTTTCCTGAGGTGGATACAATAATGTTAGGAAGAGGGCTTATTACGAACCCAGGTTTAATTAATAATATGATCAGCAACGAAAAACTTGAGATAGATTTACTGAAAAACTTCCATGACAGGATATATGAAGATTATCAGAAAATACTATATGGTGAGCGAAATGTTTTATTCAAAATGAAAGAAATTTGGTTTTATATGTTACCGATGTTTACGAACAATTCAAAATATGGAAAGAAAATAAAAAAATCAGAACGATTATCTGATTACGATACAG
>JAEZJW010000030.1 GCA_023415595.1 Bacillota bacterium | reverse complement strand
ATTCTGAGAATAATCATACCATTGATACAGAAACTCTGGATATTGCTTATGTAAAATATATGACCGAATATAAAGGAGGATCATATTATTGGACAGAAAATGATGGAGCTAAAATATTAAATACGGGCATCACCATGGCGTACTTTGCCCTTTATGGTTATTCAATCTTTACTAAGGGAAAGGGTGCGGGTAACATTGCTACAATAGGTGATGATTTCGGAAAACTTGGTAAGTTGGTTAAAAATCCAGGAATCAAAGCTGATTGGGCAAATACTACAACACATGGGTTAGAAAAAATGACTGAACGTGGTGTAACTCAAGGTATGGTAGATTCTTGGGTACAAAGTGGTAAAGTACTTCAACAATCAAGTGGTAATTATTTATATATAACCCAAGATGGCGCTGCTGTATTAAACAATGCTGGCAAACTTATTACAACGTATCCGAGTACAAATTTTGATTCAGCTATGTGGGAAGTCGTTAAAAAACTTTTTGGAAATTAGGAGGCTGTCAAATGGAAAAAGTAGTCGAGGAAATAATCAATAATTGGGATCCAATAGAATTATTTCCATATTCACCAAAGGATGAGTACAAAAATGAAATTGCTCTCATTATTGCCGCACTGAAAGAAACAAAAGATATTTCTGAAGTTGCACTTAAAATTCAAAAGATATTTATTAAAAGTTTCGGGAATGACGTTTTTAAGAGAGATACTAATGAGTGCGTTTCAATAGCAGAATCCATTGTCAAGAACATATAAACCCAGAAAATGCAACTGCGTAATAGCCACTCCAAATTTATGGCGGGTGCTGTATAGTCACGAACCATAGCAGATACCTTGGAAGGCTTGAAATTTAGCTACTTTGCAGTAATCACAGCCACCTAAATAGTGTACTTTACCTAATATACAAACACCTAAAGGACACTGGCCATTGTCGATTTAAATCCCTAAGCGGTCGGCATTGCCGACCGCTGTAAACCGGCGGGTGTGTCCAACGATGCACCTGTCATTAACCTGCACAGTTTTCGATTCCATGGTTCAGCCTGTAAATTAAGGTGACATAGAACATTTTGTCTAGCGTTTCAAAGGAAAATACTCTTTCGCACAAAGGCGCTAAATCCGGTTTCATTTTTGCTAAATGGACAAAACACCTTATGTCGGCATTTAAAACGCGACATAACGGCACACAGTGGCTTACGGTGTTAAGCATTCGAGTGCCGAATAACGAGTGCTTTATGAAAATGAAACAAGCAGCTTCTGTAGACTGCCGGTAACGAACATAATGGGGAAGGTAACGGTACCTATCAGTCCTACAATTTCCGTGGTAACATAAACAGCCAGACGGACGGGAACGGGAACACGACCACCTATGCCTATTATACCTATGACGGTGCAGGAAACCGCAGAACCGAGACAGTAAAATTAGGGGAAGGCTCTGTAAAGACTACCTATACCTATAATTCCTAAAACCGCCTTATCTCTGCCCTGTCCACAAGCGGAGAGCTGACCAGGTACAGCTATGACGGCAACGGTAACCTGCTGAATAAAACTACGGTTAAAACTACTGTAAATGTAAAAACAGATAAAGGGATAACCTTAACCACCAAAAGTAGCAGTACGGTAATTGGAAAAGTAGAAATGAATGTAACAATTAAGGATGCAAGGTCAGTTAATAACCCCTTAATTCGAGCTATTGGTCTAGAAGAGAATCTAACTATACATTATGTGGCATATTATTTCTATTTACCTAGTTGGAAGAATGAATCAGACTATGACTCGGATAAAATTGCTTCCTATTATGGAATGAGTATTGACGATATTGGTACTGCTGAGGTAACAAACGCTGATGAGTTTGTTTACAATTGGAATATAATGGGGTATGAATCAAGTGGTGTGAATATCAAAGCGGTTGTAATTAATACGCACAGTAATGGTACAAATTTAACAGATGGGCATGGAGGTATTATTGCTTCATCTTCAGAAATGCCTAAACTAGGTGATAAGAACAGACACATATATCGTAAATAAAGATATCAGCAATCCATTTATTTGACAATTCATCTGCCATTCATTTATAATATTGTAAAATATTAGTTTGAATGGCAGGTGTTGTTATGCGCTTTGATACACTGGGTGAGAATTATTATCAGGGTTATCTGTTTGCGGCATCCGTATCCGAAGATATAACTGTTATATCGGATCCGGAAGCTTCGGAATATTATAAGGTTATCTTCATGAAGTCAGGGACCTGTCATTTTATGCTGGAGCAGAAGGAGCTGGTGCTGACAGGCTCCTATGCGATCTGCCTGAATGAACGTGACAGGATCGAGTTTCTGGGGAAGCAGGGAGCAGAGTTGACGATACTCATGTTCCGTCCAAGGGTAATCAATACGGAATTAGGCATACAGGAAGTGAATCATCCCGGTCCGGCTCTATCCTTGACCTCCGAACAGGATCTGTATTATCTGAACCAGTTCCGTCACGACGCAGGCTTGAACCTTAAGATATTACCATTAAGGGCAATGGATCTGGAGGTGACAGGCCAGAAGCTGAAGCTACTGAAAGAGCTGCTATTGAAACAGGATACCTCCTTTTGGCCATGCCGGAGCCGGTCCTACCTGTTTGAGATCTTATTCTGTCTGGTCCGTCAGGAGGAGAAGGATGAACCGGTCCGAAGCATTCAGTTCTACCAAGGCCCGTCCAGAATGGCCATGGATGTGATCTATTATCTTCAGACCTGCTATAATCAGAAGATAACCATTGAGAGGCTTGCGGAGGAGTTCCATACGAACCGGACGACACTACTAAATGATTTTAAGAAGCATACCGGGCAATCCATCAACCATTACCTGATTGAACTTCGCCTGAACATGGCCTCCACGATGCTGAGGGATACGGAGCTTTCGATTGAAGAGATTTGTGACAGGACCGGTTTCAGCGATATCAGTTATTTCAGTAAGGTCTTTAAGAAGGGACTTAGTTTGACACCCTCCGAATACAGAAAACTGAACCAGAAAATCAGTTAATCAGGTAAAGTATATTGTAAAAGCTCCATGAATAGGATGATACAAAAGAGATGGAGCTTCGTGATGGAGAAGGATAATAAGGTCCAGTTAATTATTCATTGCAGCGAATATGAAAAAAGACTGAAAACCATAGAGGACCTGGGGCATATCAAATACAAGCTTCCCATGATAGATGCCTACGTGATTGAGATTGACGAGAGTCAGCTTACTCATGTCAAGGATTTGGAAGGGTTAATCAGTATTGAGATGGATACCCATATCACGGCTCAGATGAACCGCGTTAACGATATCATAGAAGGCCGTTGGGCGCACGAGCATGGATACCTCGGAAGGGGTGTCGGTGTTGCAATCGTTGATACGGGAATTTGCCTTCATAAGGATTTCATTGAAGGGGGTAACAGGGTGGTTGCCTTCAAGGATTTCCTGAATGGCCGTCAGGAGCCCTATGATGATAATGGTCACGGTACCCATGTAGCAGGTATCATCGGTGGGAACGGATATTCCTCTAAGGGAAAATACACAGGCGTTGCCCCTGCTTGTAATTTTATCGCGGTAAAGGTACTTGACCAACGGGGAGACGGTAATATCTCCGATGTGCTGGCGGGATTACAGTGGATTATCGATAACCGGAAAAAATATAATATCCGAATCGTAAATATCAGCGTGGGAACAGCAGCGAAGGATAGCCTGGATGAGAATTCCCTCCTGGTTCAGGGGGTGAATGCTGTTTGGGACAGCGGCATCGTAGTGGTCGTAGCCGCAGGAAACAACGGACCGGGTCCGATGTCAATCTCAACACCGGGCATCAGCAGAAAGGTGATTACTGTGGGGTCTTCGGATGATAATGTAACGGTGGAAGTATTCGGAACCAGGGCGAAGGACTATTCCGGGCGCGGGCCGACTCCTTATTGCATAAAGAAGCCGGATATCGTGGCTCCTGGCTCGAATATCATATCCTGCAATATCAGCAGATTAATGACCCATAATAAAAATGGAACCGTAAAATATCATCAGGCGGATAGCCCAATGATGTATACAATCAAGAGCGGAACCTCCATGGCCACGCCGGTAGTATCGGGAGCAGTAGCGTTGCTCCTGTCTGCCCATCCGGAGATGACTAACCGTGAGGTTAAGCTGATGCTAAGAAACAGTGCTGTAGATCTGGGGCAGCATTGGGAGAAGCAGGGCTGGGGACTGTTGAGTGTCCGCAGACTGCTGGAGGAAAGATAGTATAGACGATTAAATAGATTGATCAGAATATAAAGAGGCACCTGATACTGTAATACATGCGTATCTGCCATGTTTGCCGGATGGAATGCCAAAGGCCGGTAAACTTTAAGGATACTCATGTAAATGCAGTATAGGTGCCTTTCCAGCTTATAAGCGTGATTAAAAAGTTATTATCTCAGCTTATTCTTGAAAGTCTTATATAATACAGTAACAAGTTCAATAATAAAGACGATAATCAGGAAGATCACAAAATTTGAAGTAACTGCATCCCAGATACTTCTGATAACTGTAACCTCACCGAAGGCATCAGGAAACGCCTGATTCCAGATCGGATAGCCTGCAAAGATGATAAGGGCTAAGATCAGCTCTGCCAGGCTGCATATTGTGTTGACGACCGCATAGCGGATATTATAGCATCGCTCAATCAGGCCATAGGCACTCTTCAGAATACCTAAACCAATACTGATCAAAAATAGGGGAAGTATGTTATTCAATACTTCCAGATCGAAGACCGGGACATTCGTCAGCTCGTTATTACTGAAGAAGAATGCACCAAGCAGCTGTGGTGCTGAAGCAATCAGGATCATCAGGAATATATGGAACACTATTCCGACGATGGATTCACCCATAGATATGACAGTATCGGACTTGGGTACCGGTGGGAGAGAGGAGACCTCCCATTCTTCTGTAAGCTCCTTCGTGCTGACTCCTTTGTATTCAAGAACTGCAAAGATACAGGTTACATAGGCAAAAGCTCCAAACAAGGCATTCAGGACGCCACCGAACCAACTGCCCAGGTAGTGATACCATATCTGTCCGCCATCCGTCAGAAGCTCGATGATGGTTACAATACTCATACCCAAAAAGACTGTGGGTAATACGATTTTAAGAATTATCAGATAGGTCGGGAATAATCCCGGGCCGATTAAGTATCTTGCCTTACCACGGTAGTTATCTGCCAGTACAGCCGGATTGCCCAGCTTGGTAAGCACCTCGTCCACATTCTGCTTCGTAGGGGTATCCCCCTTGGTGAGCTCCTCAAGCATATCATAGATCAGCCCGCGGACTTCCTCTTCGATATCCTTAGCTTGAGAGGGCAGTTGCTTCTTCACCTGGTAGATATAACGTTCGATCATTTCGTCTTCATATTTCTTCTTTTCCATTCTTACCATCCTCCAATTCCATTAACCTATTGATCTCTGTGACCATATTCGTCCAATGGGATCTAAGTTCCTCATACACCTGATTCCCCAGCTCTGTAGTAATATAATATTTTCTGGGCTTCGTCCCAGAAGTTTCCCATTCGCTTATTAATAATCCCTGTTTCTCCAGACGCCTGAGTAACGGGTATAGGGTATTGGCTTCCACCGGAACGCCGCAATCACTAAGCCGCTGAACCAGGGAATAACCATATAGCGGTTTGGAGAGCTGACTGAGAACGCTTAATACGATAGTACCTCTCCGAAGCTCCAGAATTAATCCGGATATAATATCTTCCTGTATGGACATTAAAAATCCTCCATTCTGCCCAAGAATTCTGCCTTATGAATTCTTTAAACCGAGAATTTGGGCGTCAGCACAAATTTGCAAAGTGAATTGTAACAATTCACTTTGTGAAACAATTCATTTTTCACATTAACACCTCACTTCTAAATGAATTATACTGTATGACACACACTATTGTCAATAATAAAATATGATGAAACAGCCACTATTATAAAATCCATACCAATTTCCGAAAACAGAAGGATTTTCGTTCGGATTCATAAGAATTTCGAATTAGTTTAATAAGTTTACAAATTAGTGGTTGATAAATTTTCCAAAATAATTTATAATAAAAACAGGACGAACATTTCATATCTTGAGATGCTAATCCGGTTATTACATATGGATACCTGGCTTAAACTAATTCAAAGAGCAGGCATAAAGATGGAATGATATTTATCCTTAAAATAAGTATAGAAATATCAGAACTGCTAAGGATAATGTTAGCTTGTTTCATCTTAGTGATCAACTGATAATCCGAGAAGAACCTGCCATTGGTATCTGAAAGACACTGAAGTAAAAAAATGAAATTCATATCAATCATAAAAGGAGGAAAATGTTTTATGGCTTATTTTAATGTTGGTAAAATCAACTATGAAGGACCTCAGAGCAAGAACAATCTGGCCTTCAGATACTACAATCCCGATGAGATCGTTATGGGTAAATCCATGAAGGATCACTGCAGATTCGCAATGTCTTACTGGCACACCCTTACCTATATGGGTAACGACCCCTTCGGTGGCGCTACCATGCACCGTGACTGGGATAACAATG
>JAEZJW010000222.1 GCA_023415595.1 Bacillota bacterium | reverse complement strand
ACTACGATCAGAAGAATATCATAGGTCAGGGAGATGCTGAAGGTCTTGGAGTCTATGGAGCGCATGAACATGGCTAACATTCCTCCTGCACATGCTGAGAAGAAGGAACCGATGACGAAGGATAACTGCTTATGCTTGAACAGATTAATGCCCATTGCTTCGGCAGCGATCTCATCCTCACGGATTGCCTTAAAGGCACGGCCATAGGTGCTGCGCACCAGTAAAATCATAAATGTGATACAGACTGCGGCGATCGCAAAGGTCTGGAACAGGGAGGTAAAGCCCTTGATGCTCTTCAGACCATAGGAGCCGTTCGTAATTCTGTCCATCTGGGGACTGGAGATGACAGCTCGCATAATTTCGGAGAAGCCTAAGGTGGCAATCGCCAGATAATCACTCTTAAGTCTTAAGACCGGAATTCCGATCAGTGCAGCAAACAGCGCGGCTACTAATCCGCCAATCAGTAATGCAATATAAGGAATCAGACCATGAGTCCAGGCCGGACCGGATTCTAACCAGGTTTTAAATCCTGTAATGGTCGGTGATACACCGCTGATATAATAAACTCCTTCAATACTGTCTGCGGGGATCAGGAAGATTGCAGTTACATAAGCACCGATTGCCATGAAGCCTGCCTGTCCCAGAGAGAATAAACCTGTGAAGCCGGTAACAAGGTTCATGGATACAGCAACGACTGCGAGGATGATACCCTTCTGTAATACTGTAAATGCCATTCCATACTGAGCTTTGTTCGTGTCAAGGAAAAACAATAAGGCAATGACAAGAACGGCCAGAATGGAAGAGTAGGTTATTTTCTTTGATGTTTTCATAATTTCCTCCAGTCTGGTTATACCTTATCAATGTTCTTCTCGCCAAACAGACCGGTCGGACGGAATAACAGGATAATAATTAATAGTACAAACGTAAATGCATCACTAAAGGTGGAATAACCGAACGCAACCAGGAAGGTCTCACAGATACCGATGACGAACCCACCGACAACTGCACCGGGGATACTTCCGATACCGCCGAGTACGGCTGCTACGAAGCATTTTAAGCCCGGCAGGGTACCGGAAAACGGTGTCACCGACATACGGTCCGTAAAGTATAGGATGGAACCGATGGCAGCCAAGAAGGAACCAATGATAAAGGTCTTACTGATTGTATTGTTAAGGCGGATGCCCATCAGTTGTGCAGTCTCAAAATCCTTGGATACGGCACGCATCGCCATACCGGTCTTCGTATGATTAATTAAGAACATTAATCCGATTACCAATAGGATGGTCAGTACAGGTGTAATAAACGTAACCAGGGAAGCGGATACGCTTCCGATCTGGAATATTTTCTTTAGGAAGGGGATCTCCGGATACGCACGGGGAAGTGCGGTAAACAGATAGGTAGCCAAATTCTGTATCAGATAGGATACACCGATCGCGGAGATCATGATGGACATACGTGGTGCCGAGCGCAGGGGCTTATAAGCGACACGTTCGATCACTACGGCAAGGAGGATCGTCAGGATGCATACCAGAGGGATGGCAACCTGCCATGGGAAGCTGACCATGGAAAAGATCATGAAATAGCCTGCCATCATAAAGATATCACCATGTGCAAAATTAATCAGGCGGAGAATACCGTAAACCATCGTATATCCGATCGCGATGAGCGCATAGGCACCACCCAGGGAGATACCGGTTAGGGTATGTTGGAAAAAGGTTGATAAACTCATTTGATGTCCTCCAAACATTTCTCTACTCAGGAAAGAAATGAAGTAATTTGCTTGAAATGGGAAGCCTAAGGAAATTCCGTCCGCCAGGCTCTTATAACCGGGCGGAAGCCCTCCTTAGCGGAGAGCCTCCTCCCAGATATGTTATAGGTAATCTCGATACTTCAAACTTGTAACTATTATGCATACAACAGTAACATGTTCTGGAGTAGACTTAAATATTACTCAACTGTAACAGTCTTTAAGAACTTGAACTGTCCGCCTTCCACAGTCTTGATGAATGCCATATCCTTTAATGCATCACCGTTCTGATCGAAGGAGATGGAGCCTGTAACACCGTCAATCTTAACATTAACAAGTGCATCACGGATTGCTGAGGAATCGGTGGACTTTGCCTGCTTAATTGCTTCCAGTGCACAGAGGTAAGCATCATAGCCAAGAGCGGAGACAGCAGGAATGATCTCGGACTGATTGTTTTCCTTTAAGTAACCCTTGAAGCCTGTAATAAAGGATTCAGCTTCCTTGGTTGCAGGATCACCTTCATCGAAGAAGGTGGAGAGAACAATGCCTTCTGCATACTCACCAGCATTATCAATGATGGTGGAGTTCTCCCAGGTATCGCCTGCCATAATCGTTGCGGTAATTCCAAGCTCACGTGCCTGCTTAATGATCAGCGGAGCAGTAGCGATGGAAGAAGGAGCGAAGATAACATCCGGGTTAGCCTGCTTCACATTGGTTAAGATAGCTTTGAAATCGGTCTGGTTTGTCTGGAACTGCTCTTCGCTGACGATTGCTGAATCACCTGCGAGCTTTTTGAATGCAGTTACAAAGAAGCTGCCAAGACCTGAGGAATAGTCATCTCCGAGCTGTGTGATAACAGCAGCGGTTTTCGCATTCGCCTGGTATGCATAGTTAGCCATTACCGTACCCTGGAAAGGATCCAGGAAGCATACACGGAAATAGAAATCATTTCCGAGGGTAACCTGAGGGTTGGTACAGGAAGCACCGATGGCAGGAACCTTCGCTTCCTTAAAGATTTCACCGGCCGCTATGGAAACACCGGAGCCATAGGAACCGAGTACAACCTTAACATCATCACTGATTAATTTCTGAGCAGCACTGACAGCCTCTGTCTTATCGCTCTTATTGTCTACCTCAACCAGTTCGATCTTATATGTAGTTCCACTAATGTCAACAGTAGGGTACATCTTATTGGCATATCTCATACCAAGAACTTCCTGTAAGCCGCCGCCGCCATTTTCACCGGTCATCGGCTCGAATACACCAATTTTGATAACTTTTTCTCCGCTTGTACTTGCGGGTTTACTACCACAGGCAGATAAAGAACCAACAACAAAACATAAGCACAGCAGTAAAGCAAAAATCCTACGTTTCATAAAACATCCTCCTCTAATCATATTCGTCTTTTTGATAAAGACACTTGTCTTTTCATAGTAGTCAGTATATCATTGTGACGTGCTAAAATCAAGGAATAGTTTCAATTCCGCCTAAGTATTCAGAAGGGAAGTGATGGATGTTCAGGGGAATTGACAGTCATTTTGTCACTATAATAATTAATATTAAAACAACTATCAAAAACTGGTGGATTTTACCTGATGTGCATTGTATAATATGGAAAAGCGAACCATTTTGTAATAAATGGAAATTGGGGATAGGAGGAAGTATATGGCAAAGGAGTCAAATGATCTATTCGGAACAAAGGCAGCAAAGGAAGAGAGAAAAATATTTCAGGAGGGTGCAGCTCAGGTCAGCGACAGGCTTTATAATGCCATCATCGGAGCGGTGTTGCTATGGGGATTCTTGGTGAACGCCTTTATGTGTACTTATCTGTCAGACGAATTTATGCAATGGGAACCGATGGTAATTTTTGTGGGTTACTTTATCAGCTGTCTCATTGGGATAGGAATGGTACATAAGTCAAAGAGTGCTTTGATCAGCTTTATCGGTTATAATTTCATCGTCCTGCCGATCGGAGTGGTGCTTTCCCTTGCTTTGACCCAATATGATCCTGATCTTATCTTAAGGGCAGTCGTTGCTACAGCGATTGTAACCGGTGTCATGCTGGCAGCCAGTACCCTGTATCCCCAGATGTTCTTAGGATTGGGACGAACCCTTACCTTTGCTCTAATTACGGTAATCATCGTAGAAATCGTTATGGCTCTGTTCTTCCATACCAGCTCCACTATGATTGATTGGATTGTGGTTATGATCTTCTGTGGTTATATCGGATATGACTGGTCTGTCGCCAACCAATATCAGAAGACTGTGGACAATGCAGTGGACAGTGCCGCGGATCTTTATCTGGATATCATAAACCTGTTCATCAGGATCTTACGGATCATGGGTAAGAGGAGAAGATAATAGGACAGAATGCAGAAGCATCAGTGAAGGAAGTGGATTGATCTGATTGTTTAGGTACTTTAATAAAACAGGCAGGAGGAATTATAATGGAACTGGTACAATGCTCCGTGGAGCAGCTGCCACTTATTATGGCATTGAGCTGGCAGCTCTTCGAGGATGAGAAGAGTGACAATGTGTTTACAGAGGAAGAATTGGAAGATAGACTGAAGAATGCTCTGGAGAGTGATACAAAAGCTTATCTGTTCTACCAAGAGGGAGAGCTGGCCGGTTATGCGCTCGTTAAAGTTAAGGCTAAGCCCATATATCTTTGGCATTTCTTTATTTG
>JAEZJW010000029.1 GCA_023415595.1 Bacillota bacterium | reverse complement strand
ATACCAGCTCCCCATTCTCATAGCTGCCGGTAATCGTATCAATCTCATTATCATAAATCCAGAGTCCGCCACTCTTCAGGCTTCTTCCTTCTCCTTTTCTAAGCTTAACAATTGCTTTCTTGGTTTCGATTTATATTTCCCTCCACTGCTTATTACTGTCTATATATACATGATTTCACAGATTGCCTGTCCGCATTCATCGAAGGCCCATCCATTCATCAATAATACTCTGCTTGTTAAACCACGTGGTAATTACACTATAACAGTCTACCATATGCTGGTACAATTGCAATATTAAAATATGAATGCCAGACTAGCAGGCATTCATTAATCATGAATTGAAAAGGCCGGGTAGCTTCACTTCACACTACCGGGCCTTTCACATTGACATGATTATTGCTCAGAACCTCTCTTCTTATTAAAGATATAAAGCTTACTGAAGATGTAGTTCAATATAATTACGATAACTGATAATCCAACTTTTACTATCCAGCGATAAATTCCCAGCTGTTCAATAAAGATATAGATCCCAAGCTGTTCCACACCCAGGGATACTAATCTGGCTGCATAAAACTTCAATACCTTCCAGGTCTCATCCTTCGCCGACTCGCTCTTAGATCGGAATACACTCCACTTATTCACGACATAGGCAAAGGTTACAGCAATCACCCAGGCAATCCAATTGGCATTCAGATTAGTGAAGCCCAGTCGGTACATGAACTCATAGCTGACAAAATTCACAATCGTGGTCATGACACCGGCAATGGCATAGGTAATTGTCTCCCTGTTGACCAGCACTCGGTAAATCTTATGATTCATTAACTTACGGATCAAGTTCATCATTCCGTCCTCCAAGGATCCTGTAACATAGAACAAAGCTTCTTTATTACTTAATAAGCTTGTCCGACATATAAATCTGTATAGATACAGTAGCCCTTTTCATTTGATTAGTCAAGAGGAAATAAGCTTCGTCTTGATATGATAAAGGTAAACTCATCCTTCAGATTAGCATTTATCCTATCACTGGCGGTTATCGTCAATCTCCTGACATTTATGTCTCTAATAAAGTATGCCGGAATATGCAACTCATATGTCCCTGAAACTCCCGGTTCTGTAGAATCCTCACTTATTACCGAAACATCAACATCATCCAATATACCGTATTCAGGAATTTCAGGATTTGAAGTATAGGTAAGATTATAGTTCATTAGGGCATCCACCTTAAACTTAATATTCAAATCCGGCTCAGTAGCTAAATACTGTTCATCAGGAGCATCGACGGAATAATCTAGATCCATATACATATAAAGCTCTGTTTTACTAGGATCTGTAGCCGGATCCAGTATAGTGATTACCGGAGGCTGGCTAAAGGCAATGCTGACGGAATCTGTTCCGGCATGTCCTGCAACGTTTGTTGCTATAACCTTTAGCACCTGAGGTGTCTGATTTAATATATTCTGTGGAACCAAAACAGCATAGGTTTTCCCGGGCAAGAATACCTTACCGGAGGTCGCTATTGCAGGACCAAGCGTTCCATTGACAAAATACTCATAGACAGTATCATCCCAGGTACCGGACGGTTCAGTGGCAGAACCAAATTGGATGTCCAGACTCATATTCGTCAGGCTTTCCTTCAGCTGAAATGCTACAACATAATCATTCCCAGTCAAGTCCGCTGAGGTTATAATAACGGAATCAGTAGAGGGTTTAGTTATCTCAACCACCGGTGCTATGGTAACTGTCCTGCTTTCGGTTGCCTTTCTGGCAGCATAAATCGTGTTGACAAACAGCTTCATTTCCTCCGTTTTTCCGCCCTGATCTGCAAGAGCCAGATTAATTCCGGAGTAGAAGCAGGTTCCATTACTGAAGAGATAATAGTTATTCTTCACATCATTCGGTGATGAGCTATAAACACCGCGATATAAGGTATCTGCAGTACCACTAAGATTGAACACCTGTCGGATTACAGGGCTCTTGGTATCGGACAGACAGTACCAGCCGACCAGCTTTTGCTTTGGTGTGAGTGTCAAATCATAATCAATTACTGCGTCATTTGAGTATGAATTATCCGCAATGCTGATAGCTTTGCCAATCTGATAAGGATATCTGGTGATGCTGCCCTCATTCGTCTTCGTGAGGTAATTGGTTCTGTAGGCAGCATCCGTCCAAAGATTAGAGCTGTTCTCTCCTATCATATTCCTATAAATCATCATATAGCCCGAAGTTACAGCGTTACGGTTGATATAATTGTAAGTGTAGGTATAATTTGTCGGTGTTGTATCATGGTTGAGGAAGCTATAGCTATTCTGGCTATAATAAGTCTTTTGCCTTTCATATCCTAAAGCATTCTTTGTGTATATTACCCCTAAGTTCCTTCCAATCTCATCCTTTATGTTAGTTGCAGCACCTATATCAGTTTCAGTACCATTGGTATTATCAATGGGGTCCGTAGGGTTATCCAGAATTAATAGGTGATATTTTGATAATTTACCTGTAGTCTCCGGACTTGCAGAATTATAAGGGACATTTGGCGATGTAAATAATTTTTCATATTGATCGACCGTCATTGAATCAAATTTCAAACTATACTGATCTAATTTTCCATCTCCGGCAAGATTATATATTAAGGAGCTTGAGATATTCTCTATGTTGGTTTTCAGGTCATAGGTACTTGAATTGTCCCTGATATGAAGGATATTTAGGGTCTCCTTGTTGGTATTTGAGACATAGCCTGTGATAGAAGCACGGATTCTCGGGTTATCGGATCGCTCCACTAATAATTTCCACTGATAGACTCCATTTAGGCTGGGTACTTTATACTTATACGACCTGGTGTTCTCGCTCAGTAATATATTCTCCCAATTCGAGCCATCTCTGGAGGAAGTATTGATCTTATCGGTTGCTTCAAAGATTCCATTTGCATCCTTATCGACATAGAAGTATGCATTGTACTTATAGTATTTACGCATATCACTCCAGGGATACAGCTGGAATTCGATCACCAATTCAGCTGTCTCTATCGGTGCTCCCTCGGGGCTAATCGGTGAAATCAGAGTTATCCTGGGTTTGGTAATTTCTAGTCCGTCCTTTAACTTACTTTTAAATGAACTCTGTCCGGCATCTGCATAATTTAGGAGCTTATAGCTGCTTATTCCCTTATTGCTATTTACAAAGGAATACATATTCGTGCTGTTCTTAACTCTGCCATCTGTTGAATTCAGTCCATATAGATAGGAATCCAGTACAATTGGATATCCTGCCTTCAGAAATTCAGTCAATTCAAACTTCTTCTGTGCTGTGATATCATTGTTCCGGTATCGGACAACAGGACTGCCTGCTATGGTTAGCATCATCTGATCACCGTTATCGATGTAAAAATAGCTGTCCAGACTGTTATCTTTAAAATCCGTCTTATTGCTATTAACATTAAATCTGTTATAGCTAATACCGGCATTAATAGCGCTCCCCATAAATACCATATCATAATTACTATTGATATCCTCCAGGCTGCCATTAAACTGTGTACTGGTCATATTAATAATCTGTACATCATAGCCGGACAACAGGTTGCGGATTGCTGTCTCGGATAGCGTAAAATAAGCAGTAGGCTGAATATTTAATACTCTTTTATAGGATCGGACATTACTTCCCGAGGAGCCATCCTCCGGAATAACCTCCGGATCATCCGGAACCTCTACAGGGGAATCCGGTGGTCCTTCCACTACTCCTCCCGGTGGATAAGATACACCCCCGGTATCTCCATATCCACTGCCGCCGCCGGTAATGATTTCTCCTAAATCATCTCTTGGAATCTCATCAGGCTGACCATCACCATCCTGATCAGGGATTCTAACATCTTCAATAAACCTTGAACCCAGGATACGTCCGACATCTCCATATAAGGTGAGTACATTGTCAGTCAGATTGTTTTTTTCTCTGTTCATATCCTGATTATAGATCCCCATTGCTTTGAAGTTTGCTTCGGGAATTTGAACCATTTGGCCGCTTGCATTCAACCCCCAGGGCAGGAAGGTATTACCGTTCCAATACAGAGAAAAATTATGATTCCAGGCATAACTGGCCTGAGGTCTGACAAAGCTCGCCGTAGAACCGGTAGGAGATACATTTGTTGCAACTGTACGCGCTGTAATACGATTAGCTGCCTGGGTCGTAGCAGGATTCATGAAGGAGTTGTAAAAATCAATTTTATTTCTTTGGTATATCATAATATAGAGCTTCGCCATATTAATTGACGTAGCACCTACATCCTGGTCCCAATCACTGTAGTTCACACCTAAAGCACTATTATTCCTATAGTATGTGCTATACTGCCCTTCCCCATTAACTGCTTGAAAGTAAAACGAGCAATCAACGATAGCAGCTGCTTTATTGCACCCGATTCCGGCAATCTTCCGGAATAGCTTGTCGGTCACCGTCCAGTTAATATCATGTCGTGCAAAATTGAGCTCAGTATTCTTCTTATTCCTGTCATCATTATATTTCATATTGCTCGGCAGTGCTAACCCCTCATAGCTATACTGTTCATATAACCTGATATATAATTCATCATGTTCATATGCATTAATATAGATTAATCCCGCCTCATTTATTAAATCCTGCTCATGATGAAGATTAGCGTTTAATTCATCCGGAGTAAGCGTGATCACCCTTACCGGATAATCATTCGCTAGCTTGGAAGGAACACCAAGAGAAAATCGTTTGAACCATTCATTATTGACTATACCAAGCCGGTAGGTATGTTGGTACCTCTTTACGACCTTCTGTCCCTGAACCCAGATCCTGGTCCTGCCATTCACTGTTTGTTTCGAGAAGTTTACCCTACTAAGTGCAGTATTATCCTCTACAAACCGATACGATCCACCGCTCCATCTCTGGTAGGTAAAGGTCATACCCTGTGTATTTTCAATATAATTGCCACCGCTTCCGATATTATCATATTTGATGTCTGTATAGGAGTATTCGCCAGAATTATCCTCTACAATCTCGTAATTATCAAGCATATAATATTTGCCGTTATCATCCTGCTCAAATATTACATCATAGGAACCGTTACCGGGATCCAGAATAAATGTATCCTGCTCTGCATCATAATCGTAGTCACCGATTTTATTATCCGATGCCTTAGCACAATATGCTTTATATCTCACTGTCTTGCTGAATAATAGGCTCTCATCCTCCGGAAGCACCGCAGTAAAATATGCGATCACATTCTGTCTCATATAAGGCTCATATCCCTGTTGATATACCTTCTCCAGTTTAGCATTCGGAGGCAAATAAGCTCTATGTGTACCGGTACCATCCGCTACACGCTGATAGATTTTTTGGTTCTCACTCACGGTATATAAATCAGCGCCGGAATATCCACTTTCAAAATATCCATTCTTCTGAACCTCGGTAAAAGCAGGCTGCCAACCGCTATCTATCTGCCCATTGGCCGGTATGTCCTTCTGCGTATAAGAAGGGAAGAATTTCAGTGCACCGTCAACATGGGAGAAACTACCGGGTCCGGAATTATAGGAAAACAGTTCGTCATCCACAGGTTCCTGCCCATCAATAAGATAACCCAACTCTCCCATACCCTTGTAAGGCATGATCTCAAGGATGGTAAACCCATCATATTGGGTTGTTCCATCATCGGACCATTCTGCCTCATCAGCTGCTTTCGTGGTATTCTCCATGAAGCCGGGCATCAATAAAGAGACACCCATAATAATCATAATGAGTAATAAACCTTTGATTGTATTCTTCATGGTTAACACCTCCTGTTTTACTTAATAATTGCACATACTCCATCGATTTATATTCTTAATTATCTATCTTGCATTCCGCATCTTAACCGTCTTTTTAATCTGGTAATCATCATTACCTAATGCTAATTTAAGATTAATCGTTACCGATTTCTTTTCTGTATTTTCATCAATCTTAAGTTCGGTAACATATTCAGCCAAGTAATTATTCTGCATATTATAGACAGCTGTCTGGGCCGTGAGAAAGTCCGTTGTTTGCACCTGATACAGCTTACTCTCATGGCTGGCAAAAACGAAAGTGATAAACTCGTTATTATTACCTTCGAAGGTATAACGAATCTCTCCTGTCACCGGATCAGCCACACCGGTAGCCGGATACTTATCCATATCTTTCGCCTCCATCGCAATATTGCTGATCTGGTTAATCGTAGTCTGGGCTTCCATCTGCAGATTAACTTCATCATTGGTCCTTCGGAAGCTTTTTGATGCTCCATTGATAAACATCATGATAATTCCCAGTACAATGGCTGCAATCGCCATGGCAATCACCAACTCTACCAATGATGTTCCTCTATTATTCCTGGATAAACGCAATCTTAAGTCACCTCATCAATCAATATAGTGCTTCCCCGTCGCTTCTACAAGGTGTATTGCGTAGGAACTTCCGGCAGAGGATACATCGATCCGGGTTATGATTTCACCTGAATTTGTAGCAACGCCACCGGTATCCTTCTTAAAGCAAATCTTTGCTGTAACACCGGGTGCCGGTACTCCGCTGACAAGATGAGTCGCACCGTCTTTCGTTGTATACTTAATCTCTCCTCTGACCAGCTCGAGCTGTTCTGTCTTTTCCTGAGTACCGGACTTCACTGTCAGGTAATAATGTCCCCCTGCTTCAGAAATGATCAGATAATAGGTCTTATTCTTCGTCATATTCTCAACCTGGACATAGTCCAGCATGGAATTGATCCTGCTGACAGTACTCTTGGCGCTCCCAAGTCCCAGCATATTAGCACCAAAGAAGGAGCCAACCGTTAATATACCGACAATTGCCATAACAATAATTAACTCAATTAACGTAAATCCTTTATTATTCCTCATACGCTTCTAAACCACCCTTCTGAAGCGTTAATTCTTCTGCCAATTCTCATAAGAAATCATAGCTGACAGGTCTACGGTACGTTCATCAACCGCTGTACCGGATGTATAGTTTATGGTCATCGTTGCATTCTTGAATAAGTTCCTTAGCGTATTGACCTTAACATTATCTGTAAATAAATACTCAATGAATGAATCAGTACCTGCGTTTATGGTACTCTGATTACCCAAAGTAATATTTCCGGTAGCCGCCAGGCAGCCGTTCACTGTAACCTGATTTAACAAGGTGATATCTGCTGTGCCGCCGGAGGAAGAACCTACTGCGATAGCCATACCATTGATTTCTACATCGCTGTTTATCGTAATATTTCCGCTTGCCAGCAATAGCCCCTGGAAGTCCGTATTGATTGTAACTGACCCATTCACCACAACGAGATTATCAGTTGCACTGATATCACCGGAATTCAATACCTTATTCCCGTCAAAGTATCTCACGTTAGTATCTCCGGCAACGACCCCAATGCCGCTGGGATTCAATAAAGCTCCCACGGTAGAATCAGTTTCCTGATAGGTTCTGGTGCTGTCGAGAGACAGTAAATGGCTGACCTTGGAATACAGTCCGGGCAACATGCTGACCTTATAGCTAGGGAGACCTGCCTTGGCTGTATAAATCTGATGATTTAACAACCGGCTGCCTATCCAAGCGTCTAGTAAGGAATCTGTCTGAAATTCTGGCTCGGGCCTATTACTCATACCCGGTTCCAGGTTTACAGCTGTACCATTATATGACATACGATTACCGACAGTAAGGACTTCCTTAGTCGAAACCGATGCGTCCGGCAGACTTACTACACCAAGCTCGAAAGGATCCATGATATTTAAAGCAGTCGGATACTGAATCATATATTCCTGAAGATATTTATCTGCCTTTTTGCCGCTGGCAAAACTTAAATAATAATAGCGAAGTAACGAATTCGGATCGGTTGGTTTTGTAAGCTTTGATGCAATCTTGTAGGAATGCGTAGGATCCACATAATCTACATAAGGAATACTGGAGGCCTCCAGGCTGAAATCTACCCTGGGCAGACCGGAGGGGCCGATATCGGAGGTAGTAATAGGGTTTCGCTTAACCTGGTCGATAAATTTGCCGGGAATCAGATATGCACGCTGGTTACTTTTAAAGGCTATGGATTCCCCTGTCATGATATCTTCCGTTATGGCCGCACCATCCGGAGAAATATTCGCTCTACCTACCAGGATAAGAGAATCCAGCTCGGACAGATTCATGGTGGATCCGGTTCCGTTGATGATTATGGAGCTGCCAAGTGCGGTATGTGCACCGGAGTATCCAACATAAGCACCTTTTAGCTTTACATTACTTTTGCTGCCCTCCAGAGTAAAATCATCCTTAATAAAACAAATTCCATAGATATCCAAGGCAGTTGTTAAAGCAACGCTGTTCGAGGTTGTATTCGTCATCAAATTATTCGCCCAAACCACAGCCGGTTTCGTATCACCACCGGACACCGGCCCTTTGATTACCAGCTTTCCTGTATCCTCAGCCTTTATAGTACCTCTGGTAACCACTTGATTTGCTGTGATGTTAAGAACATGATTCTGTGAATTCCGGCCATCAGCAGTAATGCCTGTTCCGGCATACACATTTCCATTAATATTATTCGCATTCAGGGTTTGATCTGATAGGATAAGGCCGTCTGCCACCAGTGCATAGTTTTGGAAAGGCTGCTCCAGGGTGTAGACAGCTTCCTCTGTCTCAACCACTTCGTCAAAGGTAAAATCAGGCAGAGTAATAACAATATCCGTGGTAATTGAGGTTTCATAGTCGTTCTTTGTCATCCTGACACAGATGTCCTCTATCGTTACAGAATTACCATCTGAACTAATCGGAAGATGTGTATCATCTCTGCCAATCGTCACGGTTATGGCAGCGCCTGCCGGAGGAGTGGATAGATAATTGTTAAAAAAATCATCCCTTCTCTCCTTCACAGCAGTGCCCGAATATAATGGAGCATCGTCCGCTATAGAGTCAGCATTCCCAATCTTTCTGATGACCGCAGCACTGATTTGCTGCTTGATATATGTATTCTTTGCTAGCGCGGTAGGCTGACGTAATAAGAAATCAGCAAAGTTACCGAGTACCTTGGTCTCATAAACCTCCTGGATCTTCGCAGCAGTAATCTCCTCGATTCCGGTACGGATCTCCTCCATAGCAACCTCACAGGAGTAGAAGTTCTGTTTCGATTTACTCTCAATGATCTTCATCTGAAGATTCGTCTTCGTAACTGAAAGCATCATAGAACCCAGAATACCAACAAAAGCAATGCAGATAATAACGGTAAGCAGTGTTGAGCCCTGATTATTCAGTTTTAGATATTTTCTTCCCATACTGCTCTGCATCCTTTCCTATTCTTCGATTGTACCTTCCAATGTATATTGAACTTCACGATATTTCAGCGTCAAATCTGATGTATCTACATATTTACAGATATCGATTTTTACTTGATAAATCCTGTCCTTCTGCTTGGTCCTGACTACCTTTTGATTCACGGTAGACGAAATTTCGACAGTATCTCCGACATACGAACTAAAATTTGACGATGGAATATTCGTGTACGCAGAGACATTACTTCCCTCTCTGTTGATTTTTACTGTCTTAGTCACGCTTTCCTGATTTGCTACATAGAAGTTTACCGCATTGGCGTCATCTTGGTTATTCAATAAAGCTACATCATTCAGATTCTCTACCAGAAAGATTGATGGTTTATAGAACAGGTAAACATTTTCTACTGTATCGGAATAGCTCTTGGTAGAGATATGATTCACGATGGTACTCTGAACATTATCTTCGCCGGTATTCTGTGGTGCCTCAGGACCCTTAGGCCATCTGCATTCGTATTCGATGTCATAATCTACTGTCTTGTTATTAACAGTAATTCTCATTGTTTTCGAAATTATTTTCTTTATTGATTCCTGATCAATATAATAAATATAGTCCCTGTGCGCAGACAGAGCAGCAAAGCTCTCAAGGGATGGAGCTACCGGCATCGGAGGATCTGCCGGCCTGGGTGACTTGTGCGCATTTTCCTCTATGATATCCAGATACCTGTTATAATCGGACAGATAAGTCAGATATTCCGGTGACTGCTCCAGTTTCATCTGTGCATACGCTCTTCCCCATTGGTGAAAGGTCTCTCGAGCGGTAGCATCGTAAGCTGTTGCAGTACCATCCTCAGATCCATCCGAGAATAACAGGGCATTCGCTTTCTCATCCAGATTAATCGGCTCCGGCATAGGATAACTATTCATAATTCCGGCTACATCATCTTTATAACTGATTGGATCTATCGTTATGAAAGCATTATAAGCAGTACTACCTACCACGATCTTATTGATCGCATAATAGTAGGTTGCCTGCTCAATTGGTGGGGGAGTTGCCTGAATAATTCCTCCATTATTATATAACCGGTTAACCCCATCAATTTCTTCCGATATTAAATTAAATTCAGCAGCTGTGGGTACGGTGAATTGTTCAATTATTGTGGTCATATCGGAGGTTTTCAAACCCTCCATTATGCTGGCGGCAAGATTACTCTGAATCTGAAGCTTCTCCGCCTTCTTGTTCATCTGCATGGACCGGAAGAAATTATTCATCAGAGGGACCATAATGATTACAAGTACTGCGATACTGATTAAGAGTTCAACCAGGGAAAACCCCCGGTCATTCAGCTGCCCTGTTGCATTCTGGCTTTTCTCCCGTTTCATTATCTGCCCTTCCTTTCAAACTCAAGGGTATCCTGGTGTTTTGCATTTTTTATGGTGTTACTATTTCATCGGTAACCGGTGTAGTTATTCCGTCAGTAACCGGTGTTACTATATCTTCGCTGTTACCCTCTCCGAAGATATTATCCATACCAATATCTATATCATCGAAGGTAGGTGCCTGGTACTCCTTACCGGTCCCGGTCAATGCAAATCTCTTTAATACAAGGTTACCTGCCAGAACACCGGTCATATTATCAGCACTCACTGAAACACTGTCAATTATAGTATGATCAGGGTACTTTCCAATATAATTCATCATATCTTTAAAGCCCTTATAGTCCGTGATAAAGCTCATTCCAAGTGTATTCACTGTAGCTGTCATGACAGGCTGTTGGTCAGTACTTGTATTATTTTGATCCTGAGTAGTTGAATTATCAGAGGAGGTATTACTGTTCACTTCAGTTTCGGAAGTAGCTGTAGTTCCGGTGGTTTCTGTTACTTCTGTTACTTCTGCTACTTCACCCTTCGCCGGAAGAATTGTCTTGAAGAATTCAGAATTATCCGAGGGAGTCACTGATGAAGTCTTAACATTAAGAGCCTTCTCCATCTGCTCGACGAACATGAAATTATCCTCATTTCCGATGTATACCGGAAAGCTGTCAATGATCTTCTGCTTTTCCGCATTAACTACTATGATCTGCTCCTTGACAGATTCCTCTTCCTGAAGCTTCTTCTCCCTGTCGAGTATCGCAGCCCTCGTTTTCTCAACCTCCAGATAAGCGCTTTCTGTCTTATCCACATAATTCTCGTACAGATAGAAATAGGAGAAGATAAAGATTCCCAAGCTGAAAATATTTATGATGAGTTTGATTTGTTTTCCGCTAATCTTGTTTTTCTTCATAACATTCCTCCAGAAGGATTACTCGGTGTAAGTACAAAGAATCGTAAAGCTCACGAGGGAAACACCGTCCTGTTCCTCCACTGTGATGCCCGATATCTCTACATTTTCCTTGAAATACTCAATCATTTTAAGCTGCTTATAGATAACTGCCACCAAGGCGTTCGGTCCGATATCCCCAGCAGTAGCAGTAACATTCATGGTTACATCGCTCTCAGTAAACTGCATGGTGTGGATGACCGTGCCCTTAGGTAACTTATTCTCCAGTTCTGTAATAACCTCCGTGATGTTATCATTATTGCTCTTTGTACTGTTCTCCAGCTCCTTAAGATTTTCCAGTTCTTTCGTTGCAGTATCAAGTTCATTATGAGCACCACTTAAGGCGGGTAAGGAATTGAATTGCTGAGTTATCTCATTCAACTCCTGCTTTGCAGCCTGGTGATCGGTATAGCCTACATATACTGTTCCTGCTGCTCCGGCAAGACAAGCCATCGTAAATACGATTGTACCTATGATGGCGCTTCGCTTCTGCTTCTTTAGGGTGAACTCAATCGGTACAAAGTCCACCGGTTTGATGACTGAACCAACACAGGTTAAGAAGTCGCTGGGATTCCTACGATAAGCGGCAGCCTTCTTCTTGGAACTGAAGGTATACAGCTTCTCCATGTTTTTATGAGAGATACCGATCTCTGTCGTAAAGAAGTTCTCGATTCCCTGAATATGAACACCTGAACCTGTCAGATAGATCGTATCGATATCAATCTGTTTGTGGCTTGATTTATAGTAGTCAAGCATTCTTGCAATACTGCTGGCTAAGAAATGAAGTGATTCCCTGACATTATTCTTGGCGTAAAGCTCTGCTTCATTTGCTTGCACATCTAAGGTTGACAAAACCTTGAGATATTCACTGGCTGCAGCAGCCTCCCCCTTCGTCCAGGTGGAATCCAGCTTCAGGGAGTCCCCTTTCTCTGGTTCCAGTGACAGTAGATTCCTGCTGCTTAACAGTTCAATCGCTTCTTCCGGAGTCTTCGCCTGGAAGCATTCCTGTTCCATTACCGTTTCTACTATCGTAGCTAGGCCGTAGCTAACGGTTCTCTGCAGGATAAGTACATCATCCCTGAGGATACTGATCAGGGAATCCTTCTGATTCATCTGTACGAATACGTTCGTTCCCCTCTTCGCCTGACGCTTAATTGCCTGATAGCTGCTGTTACCTGAATAATCTATCGCTACGATATCCAGATGCAGCTGCTTCGCAAAGCTGTAATAATTCTTAACCAGTGTGGAGGGTGCAGCAAATACGGATAAGCGCATACTCTTCTTAGCATTATCCGTACTATTTTCATTCTTATTATCTTCACCTGAAGCTTGTGAAGCCATCTGCTGTTGTCTGGCTTCCATCAGCTCCATATTATCGGCGATAATCTCCGTCTTGCTCTTCTTCTTCAGCGACTTCTTATTCTGCTTCTCCAGTATCTTGGCAAGTTTCTTATCCTTCTTGTCCAGCTTCTTCTTATTCGCCTTTTCCTTGCGGTCCGAAGTCTTCTTCTCCAGAATCTGATAGGAAAGAATATATTCCTTTAATTCTATCGGAAAATATTCTGAGGCACCGGTCTTAATGATCTCCATGATCCGTTTCTCTTTCACCGGAGGCAGAACGACTTCTCTGTTGGCTATCTTACTGGAAGTAACGGAGAAAATTACTTTATCTGATTTAATTTTACCTGCTTTTAGCTGATTCTTCAGTTCCTCACCAAAAACAGCGATATCTCGTATGTATCCATCCTCAATCGTATTCGGCGGTGTAGGAAATGAGATGCTGCGAAAAACCCTGACACCCTTATTCTTATAGTTCTTCTTATAGGAAACTTCACATACCTTCGTACAGTCCGTTCCGATAACAATGCTTAATACTTTCTTAGCCATACTGTTCCCCCACTATGGTAATGTTCTATCAGACGAAAAATCCCATATACCAGTCAATCAATTGTTTTCCAAAGAATAATGCAATTACAATTCCTACGGACAGGTACGGTCCGAAGGCTAATACTCTGCTCAAATGATTAATTCTCATCCGAATCGGATGGATAAAGCCTGCCAGAACACATCCGATAAAGAATGCCAGAAGGATCAAACCCCACCCTAACAATAATCCGGCTCCTGCCATCAGCTTAATATCGCCGCCGCCGACACCTCTGCCTTTTGTAGAATAGAAAATCAATAATAAAAATACACTTACTGCAACAAAGCCAATTCCATGGTTCAGCATCACGTCTGTACTTCTGCCTGATTGGAAGTACTCTAAAAGGGAAGCAGCAATGCCCATGACCATAATAAATATATTAATACCAACAGGTATAATGTTCGTCCTAAAATCAATCACACTCAGCACAATCAAAGCCGAGATAACAAGACAGTAAATCACGTTCATCAGGATGGTATAGGTATCATTCCACCCGAAGAAATAAAAAACAAGCACATAGAAAATTCCGTTCAGTGCTTCAATAATCGGATATTGAATTGATATTCTGGATTTGCAGCTTCTGCATCTCCCTAATAAAAAAATATAGCTAAACACCGGTACTAGCTCATACCATTTTAGCTGAGAATTACAATTCATACAATGGGATCTTCCGGTAACTACGCTGTCCTCATCCGGAATACGAAAGATACAGACATTCAAGAAGCTTCCAATGACTATTCCGTACAGAAAAACCATTCCGTAAACTATGTAATCACCCATATCATTTGTACCACCTTAAATTTATTTTGGAAATACCACCAAACAGGGCAAAGCCCTGTTTGATGGTTAATAAAAACATTACTCAGTAACTACATAATCTACACCATCATCTTCAGTTCCATCACCATCATAGTCTAACAAAACAGATATTGCATTACCAGTTCTAGAAATTACGATATCTGTGGTAGCGCTAACATTAGATGACTTTAATCTAAAATCTCCAAGTATAGCCTGCATATTATCAACAAATACATTCTCAGTTGCGGGTGCTAAATTTCCTGTATAAGCTGTGCTCAACGCCCAATTAGTATTATTAGTAACATTAAAAAGTGAAGCATCTCCAGTTCCTCTTAACTGGAAAGCTGTATTAGCGATGTGGGCAGCATCACCGTCGTTTGCACCTGCTGTTGCTAAACCGGTAGCATCCTCTAAATAAGCTAACTTAGCAGCATTTAAAATAGTGTTTGCTGCTTCTTGGTCACTTGCTGTTCTTGCTCTCTCAACATACTGTGTCAGTCTGGGTGCTAAGGTAACCGCAAGTATGCCCATGATGGCAATAACTACGATTAACTCAACGAGGGAAAAACCTTTGTTGTTTCCTTTTAAATTCTTCATTCTCATTCTCTCCTATTCATTTGTTTAATTTATTGTCAAAACGGAGCTACTTATGTTTGGGGATTAGTAACGTTCTGCTTCGTTTTAGGACCTTGGTTAATAAAAAACATTATTGACTTACTCAATTCCTGCTCCCGGATCCCCTCCCATTAGAGAAGTATCCATCTGTTCGTACATAGACATCATCGGCTGAAGGACTGCGAGTACCAAACCTCCGATAACGACAGCTAAAAAGATAATGATAATAGGCTCTAACGCTGCTGTTAATCCTTGTGTTGCTACTTCCACTTCCTCATCATAGTAATCAGCAATCTTCGTCAGCATTTGTTCCAGATTACCGGTATCCTCACCGATTTTCGTCATATGGAATACCATCGGAGGAAATATTCCGGCTGATCTTAATGGTACAGATAACGGTACGCCTCTTGCCACTTCTTCCCTAGAATCCATAAGCATCTTCTTGATGATAATGTTGTCCATCGTTCTTGCCGTAATATCGATGGCTTCCATTAAAGGGATTCCGGCTGCTAACAGTGTACTTAGAGTTCTGCTAAATCTTGCACTTGCAGTTTTTACTTTTAATTTACCGAATAGTGGCATTTTTAAGCCTAATTTGGCAAAGAATAATTCACCTTTATAAGTATTCTTAAAATATACTAGCAAAGAAACAATTACAAAAATGACTCCTACAATTATGTACCACTTGGTAGTAATAAACTTACTCACTGCCATGATTCCCATTGTAATAGCAGGCATCTTCATATCCATATCTTCGAACATCTTCATAAAGCTTGGTATTACGAAGACAACCATTAATACTAATACAGCTAAAGAGATCAACCCCAATGCTGCAGGATAAACCATCGCTTTCTTAAGCAATGCCTTTAGTTTGGCTTCCTTCTCAAAGTGGGTCGCCATTCTCTCCAGTGCAGTCTCCAGATTACCTGAGGCTTCTCCCGCTTCCACCATGTTGATCAGAATCGGCGGAAAGATCTTCCCCTGGTTACGCATCGCATCGGCGAGGCGTTCACCCTTCTCTACCATCGTCAGAGTGCTGCTGACGGCCTTCCTCAGGGTTTTATTCTCAGTCTGCTCCACCAGCATGTCCAGTGCTGCGACGATCGGTACACCGGCATGGAGGATACTAACGAACTGTCTTGTGAATACACTTAAGTCCCTTGGTTTTACTGGGTTACCAAGCTGAATGTTGATGTCCCGCTGCAGGATACCCAGTTGCTTGATTGTGACAGGGAACATGCCTTCCGCTTTCAGCGTATGGAATACGCGGTCTTCGTCCGGTGCTTCCATCTTGCCTTTTCTCTCTTTACCATACGCATCTATGGCGACATATGCATAACCGGCCAAAGGTATCTCCCTCCCACTAATATCAATCTAATCCTAATTTTGCTATTTGCTTTTAGCTTATTATTTTAAATCATCTTCCGCTCCATGGTCATGATATCCTGCGAGAATGCCAGTGCCTGTTCCTTACTGATAGAACCCTTCAGGTACAGCTCGAAGATCGCATCATCCATGGTCTGCATCCCCATCTTCTTATTGGTCTGGATAAAGGATGCGATCTGGTGGTTCTTGCCTTCACGGATCAGGTTCCGGATGGCAGGGGTCGACAGCATAACTTCGAAGGCTGCGACTCTTCCCTTATCATCGATGGTTGGGATCAGCTGCTGTGAGATGACACCCTCCAGTACGGAGGCCAACTGAACACGGATCTGCTGCTGCTGATGCGGCGGAAATACATCAATGATACGGTCTATCGTACTTACTGCGCCGATGGTATGTAAAGTGGAGAATACCAGGTGGCCCGTCTCTGCTGCAGTAATGGCGATCTCAATGGTTTCAAAATCTCTCATCTCACCAACCAGGATAACATCCGGGTCCTCACGGAGCACTACGCGGAGCGCATTGCTGAAGGACTGGGAATCGGTTCCGATCTCTCTCTGGTTCACCACGGACTTCTTGTGGGTATGCAGATACTCGATCGGGTCCTCCAGGGTGATGATATGGCAATTATAGTAGGAATTGATAATGTCAAGTAAGGATGCCAGGGTCGTTGATTTACCGCTTCCGGTAGGTCCGGTGACCAGCACGAGCCCTCTCTTCTTCTTCGTCAGTTCTACGACGGAGAAGGGCAATCCGAGCACCTCAGGCTTCGGTATCGTCGTATTGATGATACGGATAACCAGTGCCAAGGAGCCTCTTTGACGGAAGACATTCACACGGTATCTGCCTCTGGCAGGAATCGCATAGGAGAAATCGACCTCTCCCTTCGCTGCGAAGGTATCCAGCAACCGTTCAGGTATGATTGGCATAATAATTCTTGTCGTGTCCTCCGGTGTCAGGGGCGGATATCCCATATCCACCAGTTCTCCATGGATTCTGCACTTTGGTGAAATACCAACCGTCAGATGCAGATCGGATGCTTTCCGGTTCTGTGCGTCTATGAGCAGGTCATCTATCGTAAGCATCAGTTATACCCCCACATTTCTTACTTTCACAAATATATCGGATAAAATGTAATCACTATTTAAACGTTTTCGAAGAAGACGTCGTAAATAAAACTATTTTCCTATTAGTCCTCGTCGATCGAGATTCTCATCAGCTCATCCACAGAGGTGATACCATCGAAAACCAGTTCAACGGCCCTTACTCTTAAGGGCTTCATCCCTTCGGATTCGGCAATCTCGGCAATCGCATCGGTCGGCCATTTCTTACGAATGGCCTCTCTGATTCTGGCTGAGGTCTGCAGGATCTCATAGACACCAATACGGCCGATGTAGCCGGTATCATTGCATTTCACACAGCCAACTGCTTCGTAGACCTGTAAGGGTTTCGTAGAGGGGTAGCCAAGAACGTGCTTCTCAAGTTCATTCGCTTCTCTCCTACGCTTACATTCCGGACAGAGCTTTCTTACCAGTCGCTGAGCGATGATTCCTGCCAGTGCTTCCGATAGCAAATAGGGTTCAACACCCATATCCGTCATACGGGTAACGGTACTGGCTGCCGAGTTCGTATGAATCGTACTGGCAACGAGGTGACCGGTAATGGACGCCTTAACTGCAATCTCTGCTGTCTCCTGGTCACGGATCTCACCGACCATAACGATATCCGGGTCCTGTCTTAAGATGGAACGGAGTGCTGTCGCAAAGGTGAGGTTTACCCTATCATTCACCTGTACCTGGTTCACTCCGGGGATATGTGCTTCCACCGGATCTTCTATCGTGATCAGATTGACGCCTTCCTTATTCAAGGAGGTAAGCATCGTGTATAGTGTCGTAGATTTACCGCTACCGGTAGGTCCGGTAATCAGAATGATACCATGGGGCTGGGTGATCATCTTATCATAACGTTCCAGCTCCTCCTCGGTAAAGCCCAGTTCCCGCTTGTCCCTGGTAAAACCGTTCTTGGAAGCGATACGGAGCACCGCCTTCTCACCATATACTGTAGGAAGTACGGAGGATCGGATATCATACTCGGATCTGCCCACAGTCATCGTGATACGTCCGTCCTGTGGTCTTCTCTTCTCGGAGATATCCATCCCGGACAGGATCTTAATTCTGGCAATAATAGCAGCCATCAAGGTAAGGCTGTATCTTCTTCCCTTACTCAGCACACCGTCGATACGGTAACGAACCCTGAGATCATCCTCCAACGGCTCGATATGAACATCACTGGCACGCTGTCTGATTCCCTGCTCTATAATAGAACGAACCAAAACAACGATTGGTGCATTCTCTACTTCTTCGGAAAGTGTCTCCTGCTCCGGTTGTTCTGTCTTGATCAGGCTGTCCCTCTCCTGGGTATAACGCTGAGCCACCTTAAGTGCTTCTATATTACCATAATATTTATCAATAGCAGCTGCGATATCCTGTGAGGTTGCTACCGCAGGTTCGATCTGAAAATTTGTTATTATTGCAATATCATCAATCGCAATATAATCCAGTGGGTTGGACATCGCAACCCTTAGTACGTTCGGATAACCCTGCTTGAATTCAAATGGCATAACCGAATTCTTACGGAGGATCTCTTCTCCGACCAGCTTCGTAATCTCCGGATCTATTCTGCGATCGGATAGTATCACAAAATCATAATTTAACTGTCTATGTAAAGCATTGGCAATCTCCACTTCAGTCGTAAATCCTAAGTCTATCAGTGTCTCGCCAAGCTTTTGTCCTTTTTCTCTCTGTGCAGCCAGTGCTTCGGTTAATTGCTGTTCATCAATAACGCCTGCATCGATTAGTATGTCGCCCAGTCTCTTCTTCCTATTGTTGAACTCCATATGCCTCTCCCCTGACTTACTTACAACTTCATTATAAACCAATATTTTCATAATTGCAACAATTTTTTAGCAATTATGATAGATTTATTATCATTATTCGACAATTTAGGAACTAGTTCCTAGAAAAATATCTAAATTGTATGCAAGTTTTAACCAATTTCTTCATTTAATTACAATCTTTTCTCTCTTTTGTTTTATAAATCAATTGCTAAAACTTTTCATACAATTTACATTATAATTCATTATTCGGCAATAGTCCATACTTTTTTTCATAATTATTATCAATATGATGCATATTTCTACATTTTTTTACGATTCAATAAGTTTGAACAGAACGTTTCCGAATACAGGCTAATATTTTTCACTATTCATTATATTTAGGTTCATTATATTTAGGTTCATTATATTTAGAGATTGTATCTTGTAGGAATTCCCTTGTTTCACTTAACTAATTTCAGATTGACCACAGCCGGCATATCGTGTAAAATGATACTCCGTGATGCAATTTAAGTACTGCACAGCAGACAGTGAAAAGGAGTAAAAAATGAGTATTCTGAACGTTACTAATCTCAGCCATGGTTTCGGAGACCGTGCCATATTTCATGATGTGAATTTCCGTTTACTGAAGGGTGAGCATATCGGTCTGATCGGAGCTAATGGAGAGGGTAAATCGACCTTTATGAATATCGTGACCGGTAAACTGATGCCCGATGAGGGTAAGGTGGAATGGGCAAAGCATGTCCATACAGGCTATCTGGACCAGCATGCGGTACTTGAAATCGGTATGACCTTAAGAAGTGTACTTCAGTCCGCATTTTCCTATCTGTTCGAGCTGGAGGAGAAGATGAACAGAATCTGTGATTCCATGGGAGAAGCCACGGAAGACGAACTCCCCGAGATGATCGAGGAGCTGGGTATCATCCAGGAATTATTAGCAATGCATGATTTCTACAATATAGATTCTAAGGTAGAGGAAATCGCCCACGCTCTCGGGCTGGATGAGGTTGGACTCGATAGAGATGTGAACGATCTTAGCGGAGGTCAGAGAACGAAGCTACTATTAGGTAAGCTGCTGCTAGAGAAGCCGGACATCCTGCTTCTGGATGAGCCGACCAACTATTTGGATGTGCAGCATATCGAGTGGCTCAAGCGTTACCTCAATGAATATGAGAATGCCTTCATACTGATTTCCCACGACATTCCATTCGTGAACAGCGTGGTGAATATCATCTACCATATGGAGAACCAGGAACTGAACCGTTATGTCGGTAATTATGATAAATTCATGGAAGTCTATGAGATGAAGAAAGCGCAGCTGGAGTCCGCCTACAAGCGCCAGCAGAAGGAAATAGAGGATCTAGAGGATTTCGTTGCCCGCAATAAGGCAAGGGTTTCTACCCGAAACATGGCGATGTCCCGTCAGAAGAAGCTGGATAAGATGGAAGTAATCGAGCTGGCAAAGGAGAAGCCGAAGCCGGAGTTTTATTTCAAGGAGGCCAGGGCAGCCGGAAGATATATCTTCCAGACCGAGGATCTGATCATCGGTTATGACGAGCCGCTCTCCTCTCCTCTGACTCTTGCTATGGAACGCGGGGATAAGATTGTCCTGACAGGAGCGAATGGAATCGGTAAGACCACACTCTTAAAGAGTATTCTGGGCTTGATCCCCCCGGTGAGCGGTAAGGTTACCCTGGGAGATTATTTAAGTATCGGTTACTTTGAGCAGGAAATGGCTCCAGGGAACACCACCACCTGTATCGAAGAGATCTGGAAGGAGTTCCCCGGCTTTACCCAATATGAGGTCCGCTCCGCCCTGGCAAAATGCGGTCTGACCACGAAGCATATCGAACGCCAGGTCAGGGTTCTAAGCGGTGGCGAACAAGCCAAGGTAAGATTATGCAAGCTGATCAACCGTGAATCCAACATTCTACTGCTCGACGAGCCGACGAACCATTTGGATGTGGATGCGAAGGCCGAACTGAAGCGGGCACTGAAGGCATATAAGGGAAGTGTCCTGATCATCTGCCATGAGCCTGATTTCTACGAGGGTCTTGTAACTCAGGTCTGGGACTGTTCCAAATGGACGACCAAGAAATAAAAGCCTGATATCAAATAACTATAATGGGATATATAATAGGGATACGATTTGCCATGAAGCATACCGGAAGGTAGATGGCACATCGTATCCCTGATTTTATATGTTGATTTTATATGTTGATTTTATATATCTGATTCTTAATGTATGTTTTTACATATCTGTTTTTACATGTGTGTTTCTACATGTGTGTTTTTACATGTATGTTTTTACATGTATGTTTCTTCATTTATGTTTCTTCATTTATGTTTCTTCATGCCTAGTTTTATATGTCCGATTGAGTCATATTCCTTTTACTAAGTCTCTATCAATCAATTCCCAGTTTAGATAACCGATAGGAACTTATAAATACAGCCAAGCCTAAGTATAAAGCCATCGGAAGAAAAGCAAGTATATCCCACTCGGAAGCAGTCATTAGCTTCAGTCCCCAGGTAGCCGGGAACAGGTAGCCTGCCTTCTGCAGTGCCACCGGTAGCAGATCCACGGAAAACATAATGCCGGACAGCATAAGGGACGGCAGGAACAGAATCTGTGAAACCATGGTCAGCTTAGAGGTATTCTTAACGAGCAGACCCAGCACTGTCCCGATGGATAGGCATACCAGCAGGAAGATAGCCAGGGAAACAAAATACATCCCCGGATTCTCCGGCAGCTTCGCCTCAAAAAGGAGCGGAGCAACCAGGTAAATAATGATACTTGTGAGAAACACGTGAACGAAGGCCGAGATCAGGTTCTCCACAGCACCTGTCCATAATGGGATTCCTCCGACCTTATAAGCTTTCTTAATATCGCTTGAATATAGCTCCACCAGAGGGATCGGTGTTCCAAGAAAAGCACCCATCGTGATTGCGAAAATAGTCATGGTCTGAATCAGTGTATCCTTCGCTTTCGGGTCAATGGAGGTAAATATCATTCCCACAAAGCCGAAGAAGGCCAATGGAACCAGATAATATGTAATCAGTATCCCTTTATTCCTGATGTCCTGCTTCCATCGCAGGACGATACCAAATAAAAATGCTCCCATCCAATCTGCCCTCCTTTGCGATCTCTAGAAAACGCTGTTCCAGGGAAGCCCGTTCTATTCTGACGTCCATCACATCATTGTCCATTTCCTTCATCATCGTCAGCAATTCCAGCAGTGCATCCCCGATTTCTGTGGTCGCCACCATAAAGCTGTTGCTCTCCTGTTGTTCTGACTGTATGTATTTACTATTCGCAAGCTGGCGGATCGGGAAAGGATTCCTGGTTCGAAGGTAAATCCTGCTTTCCCCATAGCTGGTCTCCGTAAGCTCCATCGCAGTTCCGAGAAATGCCAGCTTCCCTTCCTTTAGGATTGCAATCCGGTCGCATAAGCTCTCCACCTCCGCCATATCATGGCTGGCCAGCAGGATCGTTTTGCCCATCTCCTTCAGCTTCCTGATCTCCTTATGTAGCGATACTCTGCCCTCCACATCCAGTCCGGCCGTAGGCTCATCCAGGAATATGATGTCGGGGGAATTGATCAATGCGATAGCCAGATGCAGTCTTCTCTTCTGCCCGGTCGATAATGCCCTATACAGCTTATCCTTAAAATCCGTTACCCCGAAGTCCTGAAGGAGGGTAATATTTTCCTTGGCTTTGTTCCATTTACAGAATAATCGAAAGGCTTCCAAGGCAGTAAGTGTTCCAGGCAGAGAGGAGGATTGAAGCTGAACTCCTATCTTACCGTTCACGGTTATTCTTCCCTCGTTATAATGACGTATGCCCTCGATACATTCCAGAGTTGTGGTCTTGCCGGCTCCGTTTGTTCCAAGCAATGCAAAGATTTCCCCCTGTTGTGCCGCGAAGGACAGCTGATGGACAGCAGTAAAGTTATCATACCTTTTTACCAGATTCTCGACTTCAATTGCGTACCCCATAATTAACTCCCCCCTTGTAAAATTAATAATAACTGCAGCTCTTCTGATCTCTACTTAATCTCTATTTGATCTTTATTTGATCTCTATTGATCTCTATTGATCTCTATCTGATCTCTATCTGTTCTTTTGTCGGTATAATCGGTCCAACAGTGCCAGGCCTGATTTTGTCCGGAATATCTTCTCTCTGATATTCCCGATCTCGTGCTCTCCCAGCTCACCCTCGTAAATATTCACGAGGAAGTCCGCCTCTACTAAAATCTGATAATCCGGACCGTTAATCCCTTGGTAGGTATGGTGATGGCCCACCAGGTAGCAGACCCTCTTTATCATACTCTCAGGTAAATCCAAGTCTCCCAACAGCTTCTGTGCAGCTGGCGGTCCTTCCAGCTCCTGATAATGTCCAGCAGAGCTCTGGTATTTCTCCTCACTGATCTTAATTCCGATATCATGTACCAATGCCGCGATCTCAAGAAGCTCCTGCATCTCATCCTCTAAGCCCTCCTGTTCGCCGATTACCTTGGCATAACCATAAACCTTGAGAAAATGATTGATCCTTTGCACATCACCAATATCAAATTCAGTCATAGCATCAATTACTTTACCAACTCTTGTCATATTAACCTCCTAATTATTCGGATTAACCATGAATACACCTTACTGCATTTCCTACAGCTCCAGGAATACCGCATAATAAAGCACCAGTGCTGATATCAGACTAAACAGGGTTCCAATCAGGTAATATTCCGAGAATTCCTGATCCTTAGCGATTCTGTCATACCTTACGATGGATTTGGCCGTCAGGACCAAGCCGATGGCTGCATACTGTTGCAGGCTGACGAAGATAACGATGATAAGCCGTTCCAGAAAACCAATGATTGCTCCGGCCTTCTTGTCCTTAACAAGCTTATCCACCACATATTCAACCTCCTCCGCTTCATTGCTGACTTCCTCCACCCGAAGTGTTGCTGCCATAAGCTTCGGCATATCCTTCCCCATAAGCTCCTTCCGGGTTACCGGCTTAAAATCGGAGAACAGCTGGTGTATCGTAATATTCACCGGCCTATAAATAACCAGGAGCAGCAGGCTCCAACGAATTAACTGCACAGCCGTGAACGGCATTCTTCCTGCTAGCTGTTCCAACCATCCATAGAATCCTATGTCCGTTCCTGTCAACAGATTACTGAGAAGCAGAATGGCAGTCAGATGAAGCAGCTGGTCCACCACATAAAGAAAACCCTTGCTCCGTATCATTGACCACCTGCCCGAGCCCCTTCTAAGACTTAAGGTAAGAATGAACTTCAGAAGATCCAACAGCAGATGGCTTAGGATCATCAGACCCACAGACAGGAGCAGGTCGAAGGAATATCTGAGGAATACAAAGGGAAGGAGGAACGGAATACCATACACTGCCCCATGCAGGAGCAGCTTTCTCCAATCCTTTCTCTTACTTTCCGCCATATGATCCGTCTGAAGATAGAAATCACCCAGCACATGGGCGATGATACAGATCAGAATAAACTCCGTCATAGTCTCCCCCCTAGAGCCTCAACAATGTATTTGAAATAAGCTCCCTCGCATTACAGTAATCATAATAACCGGCAGACTTTAAGCGCCTCTGAACACTGGATTGTACAATGCCCAGCTCCCTTGCCGCCTCCGTCTGATTCTTTCCCTCAAATATCATCTTCCCGATCAGCTCCCTCTGCTTCCCGGTCCATTTTCCTTCTATGAAGGAACACAGCTGCAGGCTGCTGTTCATGAGACTTATTACAGGCTCCTGCTCCCGGACGCTTACTTTAAACAGTAAATTAGCGCTGCCGCTCTGTTTCCCTTTCTCCGAGGTCTTGATAAACTCGATTATACTTCTGGCATTATGATAAGCCGGTCCATCCGCACCCAGCGCCATCTCGCTGTTTATCTCCGTGGTAATCTCCCCAATCCCAATGCCAAATCTTAACCGGACCGGATACAGCTTGAATTGTATTTCATCAATTATTTGGAGCAAATAATCGGGACAATGGAGCAGCCCCTGGAACTCATCTCCGATAGTAACGATAAATTTTGCTGAAATATCCCGGGTGTAACGACGGTTAATCTCCTCCAGTAATAGCTTCAGCTTATTCTGAACTTCGCTTCTTTGCTTACTGCCGATTTCCCTGGAATGAACGATATCACCAATGACCGCGTAATACATTCCTGACCCCTCCTTGTTCCTAAGATTTAGTATATCTTACCATAATACTGTTGTAAATACAACCTATATATGCACTTCTGCCTGCATATTCAACTATTATGCGTTCCAGAGCGCATATCTATCTCATATGCTGTTCTAAGCGCATATTCCTCGCGACTTGCCCCAATCCCCTTCCAATAGCTTACTACTCCCTGTCTTCTCTTACAATATGCTTTAATCACTACAAAGAAAAACTGCTGCCTTAGTTGAATAAAGACCGAAGGAAACCATTCTCCTTCTGTCTTTCTAACTTAGGCAGCAGCCTGATCCGATATTCATTATTAACTTATCCGTACTGATTTTATCAGTTTCTCATAAGAGAATTCACATCTTTCGAAGAAGCTGCATATCTTGATTATGGCTCAAAGCATTCTCTTAATTTCTTCAATGCTTTCTTCTCTATGCGGCTGACATAGCTCCTGGAGATGCCCAGTTTACTTGCTATTTCCCGTTGGGTGACTTCCTTTCTGTTATTCAGTCCATAACGTAAGCAAATAATTTCACGTTCTCTATCCGTTAAAACCTTACCTATGATATTATACAGTTTTTTAATGTCATCCTCCAGAACGATATTTTCCACAATATCGATTTCTGCTTCCTCGATGATATCCAACAGATTGATTTCATTGCCTTCCCGGTCAGATCCGATCGGATCATACAGATATACTTCCTTAGACAGGCGTTTGCCGCTTCGAAGCATCATCAGCAGTTCATTATCAATACAACGGGAGGCATAGGTAGCCAGGCGGATCCCTTTCTCATCATCAAAGGTATCGATCGCCTTGATCAATCCGATTGTTCCGATCGATATCAAATCATCTGTTTCTTTATCTGCCATATTGTATTTCTTGACTATGTGCGCCACTAATCTCAGGTTGTGTTCAATCAGTTTATCCCTAGCTTCCTTGTCGCCTTCTTTAGATCTTAGCAGATAATCCGATTCCTCGTTGGTGCTTAACGGCTTGGGAAACGACTTCACGAAGATAAGCACCCTCAATGCTTAAATGGTTCGTTATTATCATATGTGTATTACTGACATAAAGTGCCTATCCTTCTTAAAAAAGGACAGAAGGACTTCTTATTTTTCTTAACTGTCCATAAAAGGACAGAAGGTGCTTGTAGATATTCGTGATCAGCCATCACAGATAGGATGTTTCAATCAGGAAATTATTCCTCCATCTGATCTTGTTTGAACTTATTTAATCTGGATGTCGTCATCAGCATAATAAATACCAGTAGGATCAGAAAATAAGGGAGCAGCGACATACTGATACGGGTGGCGAGAAATCCAAAGAGGACAGGAAGAATTAAAATTCCGACATAGGCGGAAGAGATCTGTGCCCCGATTACTGCCTGGGACAAGTCTGTTCCGAAACGTTTCGGTGTCTCCGAGATCATTCCCGGGAATACCGGAGCGCATCCGAAGCCCACCAGAGCCAGACCGACTCTTGCCGCTGCGGTAGGGAGCGGCAGCAGCAGGATAACAGCTCCAAGGATGACAGTAAACAATCCATAGGTAATCAGCTTCCTGTTGGTCACTTTCATGGCTATAAATCCGCAGAGCATTCTGCCTGCTGTGATCCCCAAATAGTACATGCTGATCCAGTTTGCTGCTACCGCACTGGTTACCTCCCTGTATTTTACCAGATAGGTACTTCCCCAGCATACAATCGTATATTCGGTGGCGCAATAGCAGAAGAATGTCAGCATTGCCAGCTTAACACCCTTTACCTTCAGCAGCTCGAAGAACTTCAGTTCCTTATGCTTTACCTTCGCATCTGTTGTCTCCTGTACCCTCCATACCGGCGTAGAGGCCAGCAGGATAAGAACAATCGCAAATTGGGCTGCACCGATCACAAAATATCCATATCGCCAGCCTAAATCCCGATGCATGAAGATCGACATTACAACAGGTCCGGTCATGGCACCGAGCCCCCAGAAGCAGTGAAGCCAATTCATATGGCTGGCCTTATAATGGATCGCCGTGAAGTTGTTCAGGGCGATATCAATGGCACCTGCTCCGATACCCATCACGATTCCCAATACCAGGAACCAGATAAATCCGGGTGCAAAACCGTAACCAATCATTGCACTGGCTGTCAGCAGGGTGCTTATGATTACAATTTTCTGAGTACCAAGTGTTCTGATCAGCCTGGATGCATTCATACTTGAAATAATCGTTCCGATAATAATGGAGGAATTACCCACCGCCTCAAGGGAGACCGGTACCTGAAGCTCCGGGTAGATATCCGGCCATGCTGTACCCAATAAAGAATCCGGAAGTCCTAATCCGATAAAAGTCATATAAATAATAACAAGTAGTAAAGTTGCCACAGTATTCTCCTATTCTTATTCCGCTTAGCAGCGTCGTATTTTACCATATGAATTTACAGTTTGGTTAAACTAATGATTTATCAGTACTTCATTTGATTTCATAATCTATTTATTCAGAGCTGCTTCGCTATCATTCCGTTAATTCTCCTGAAGACTGATACTTCTGTCCCCAATAGCACATCGCATCCATGATCTGTACCAATGATTTTCCCTTCTCCGTGATACTGTATTCCACCTTCGGAGGAATCTGAGGATACTCTCTTCTCGTAATCAGGCCATCCCCCTCCAATTCCTTCAACTGGACACTGAGGGATTTGTAAGAGATCGTTCCGATCTCCCTTTGAAGTTCATTGTAACGCAGCTGTTGATTGTTAATGAGCAGATACAGGATCAGCATCTTCCATTTCCCGCCGATGAGGGATAGGGTATAACCAAACGGAGTATCACTGACCTTTTTCACCTTCCCGAAATATTCCTTCATAACAACCTCCCTTCAGCCACCCGGCAGCACAAAACATATGCGATCGCTATACCAAATTTATGATCATGTGAACTGCTATTCCAGCGATATTCCATAGGATACTTACCTTTGGGTAAGTATCTGAATAATAAGTGCGTACTTGTGCTTAGTCCTTGGTAATTATATAATGCATTACATAATATGTCAAACCTGTAGATATCAGGAAACAAATAATTGAAACAAATAATTGATTAAGAAGGGGGATTATCATGTCCAAAAAGATTGTAGTTATCATCGGCAGTCCAAGGCGCAACGGAAATACGGAGATTATGGCAGATGCCTTTGTAAAAGGTGCAGAGGAAAATGGAAATCAGGTTACGGTATACAAGCTCAGTGAAATGAAAGTAAACGGGTGTCTGGGCTGTGAATATTGCAGTGGGCACCAGGGAAAATGTGTCCAGAAGGATGATATGCAGAAGATCTATCCTGCATTGTATGAAGCAGATTTGCTGGTATTCGCATCACCGCTTTATTATTACGGCTTCTCCTCACAGATCAAAGCAATGATCGACAGGCTCTATGTCTCCATAACAAAGCCCTTAAAGCTGAAAGAGTGCATGCTGCTGGCAGATTGCTATGATGATGATTTCGCTGTATTCGAGCCAATGTTAGTGAACTACAAGGTCATCTGTAAGTACCTGAACTGGGAGGATCGCGGTATCCTTACCCTATCCGGTGTGAAGAAGAAGGGAGCAATGGCTGATCATCCCCATCTGGATGAGGCCAGAGAACTGGGCTTAAGCATATTGTAGGAAGAATCCATACCTAGGTCAAATATTTCTATGTTAAAATAGCTACCCTACTTTAATATATTACCCGGGATAGTGCTATCTAAAGGTCCGGACCCCTCACAATGTACTATTTCGTTTCAAAGTGAACAGTCCGGACCTTATTGTTTTAGAGCTTATTCTCTGCTTTATTCTTTTCGTCTCAGGATATCAAAGGCACTTAATTTTACTTCGAGCCCTACATAGATCGTTTGCCTCGGATGGGGGCAGCTCTCCATGTCGTTGCCCTCTTCATCCATAATTCGCTGAACCACGGTTTCTATGGTGCTGCCATCCGGCTTAATAGCTTCTATGGTCTCTCCCACAGAGAACTTATTCTTCTGTTCCAGCTGATAGAGTCCATCCCTCTCTCCTGAGATGGTGCCAAGATAGGTATATGCCTTCTCATAAGTATTATGATCATAGATCTGGTCCTCATGCTTTGGCTTTCCGAAGAAGAAGCCGGTGGTGAACTGACGGTTCACACCCTTTCTCACCTCTTCCAGATAAAGCGGTTTATTCCTCTCATAGAGGTTTGGATCCTTATAGTAATCATCGATGGCCTTCCGGTAAGTCCTGGCTACGGTTGCCACGTACAGGGCGGTCTTCATCCTGCCCTCCACCTTAAAGCTGTCGATCCCCGCTTCCACCAGCTCCGGGATATACTCGATCATACATAGATCCTTGGAATTGAAGATGTAGGTTCCCCTCTCATCCTCCTCAATCGGAAGATATTCGCCCGGTCTAGTCTCCTCCACGATATGATATCTCCAGCGGCAGGAGTGGGTGCACTCTCCGAGGTTTGCGTCCCTGCCGGTAAAATAATTACTTAACAGGCACCTTCCGGAATAGGCGATACACATCGCGCCATGAATAAAGGTCTCTATCTCCATTTGCTCCGGTATCTTAGCCCGAAGCTCCTTAAGCTCAGCCAGGGATAATTCTCTGGCTGACACTACTCTGGTCGCACCAAGCTTATTCCAGAAGCGGTAGGTCTCATAGTTCGTGTTATTTGCCTGGGTGCTGATATGCTTCTCTATCTCCGGGGCTTCCTCCATCGCTACAGAGAATACACCGGGATCTGAAATGATCAATGCATCAGGCTTATGCTCCCCGAACTCCATAAGCTCCCTAAAGTACTGTCGGATTCCATCCATATCGCTGTTATGAGCGGTTATATTGGCAGTTACATAGACCTTCTTCCCCTGTTCATGGGCAAAGGCTATTCCCTCCCTCATGTCCTCCATGGAGAAATTCTTCGCCTTGGCACGCAGTCCGTACAGATCACCGCCGATATAGATGGCGTCAGCTCCGTACATCACAGCAGTTTTCAGGGTCTCCAGATTCCCTGCCGGTATCAGTAACTCGGGTTTCTTTCTATTTGAACTCATACATATCCTTCTTTCGTTCTTACACTTATCGCTATTCCATCTCCCACCGGAAGCAGTACTGTCTCCAGCTCCTCACTGTGGGTAATCGTGTGCAGATATTCCCGCATTCTCGTATGGATCGTGCGGTCCCTTCTGGTGATGCTGTACCTGGAATTCGTTACAGTTCCGTCCTGCAGGACATTGTCCGTCACCAGCATGCCCCTCCCGTTCAGAAGCTTTAATAGCTCGGGAAGGAAGCTCATATATTGTGCCTTAGCCGCATCCAGGAAGATGAAGTCATAGTTCTCCCCTTCCTTCACCAGCTCCTTCAGTACCTCCAGGGCTTCTCCCTGTCTTAACGTAATCTTATCCTTATGTGGGAATACCGGATCTGACAGGTTTTTCACTGCTTCCACCAGTCGCATCTGCACCTTCTCGATGGTGGTAATCCTACAGTCCTGTCCCGCATATTCACTCATAAAGAGGGCGGAAAAGCCGATGGCTGTTCCGACCTCCAGAATACGTTTGGGTTGCTGAAGCTTCAGCAGAAAGCGGAGAACCCCCTGAGTTTCCTTCTTAATTATCGGAACCTGGGTCCTGATTGCCTCTTTTTCCAGAGCAAGGAGCTCCGGTGGGAGCTCCTTCTCAAGGGAATTGATATATGCTGTTATTCTCTCATCAACGATCATATGATATTAATCCTCTTCTGTCGTATCCCCGGAAGTATTCTGCTCGGAAGCATTCTCCTCCGAAGTATTCTCCCCGGACTTGTTACCCTTCTCCTTATCGGAATTCTTATCCTCTTCCGAAGCTTCATTCTGAATATAGGAATTAGAATAGTCCGTAATAATGTCCAGAATCTCATTATAGGTCATCGAGGTGTTAATTTCATAGGTACCTGCCATAATGGACAGATTCTGGAGCTTGGTTTTCACCAGGAAGGAATACCTGTTTACGATCGCTCGGTTTAATTCTAATTTCTTAGCCACATCCATCGTGGAGTCACCGTTCTTGATTTCTATGCGGATCACTCTTCCCGGCTGCTGATCCACCGTTACTGGACCATAGAGCTGGTAAGTGAAGTTATATGCCTGTTTGCTGACATAGATAACCGCAATCACCACTAAGGCATAAAACACAATATTTAAAAGCATACGAAGGACAAAACTTGATACCTTCAATGTTACCTTAACTGATGTTGACTTATCCGCCATTTTACTCTCCTTACTTAAACCTACAAAAAACCCGGAATATCTGAATAGAATTTTTATCGGAATTCATTCTGAAACTCTACTCCGAAATTTATGGTTTACAATAAATTCACAGAATTGATTTATAATTCAGAGAATTTACTTTTTTTATCTCAGATTTTGCCTATTCATTCGCAGAATTTGCTTTTACATCGTTTTGTTAAAACTTTTCTATACTTCCATGATGATCGGCAGGATCATAGGATTACGTTTTGTCTTCTTCCAGATGAAATCACTGAGAGAATCCTTGATCTCCATCTTCATCTTACCCCAGTCTGCATTATTCTTGCTCATGCACTTATCCAGAGCTCTGATGACAACCTCCCTGGCTTCATCCATCAGGTTTTCAGATTCTCTGACATATACAAAGCCGCGGGATACGATATCCGGTCCAGCCATGATCTGATTGCTGTATTTCTCAAGGGATACCACTACTATGATCAAGCCATTCTCAGACAGCAGCTGCCTGTCACGCAGAACGATATTACCTACATCTCCTACTCCAAGACCATCGACTAAGATGCCCTGGGAGGTTACCTCTCCGGTAATCGCTGCCTTCTCCTCTGACAGAGTCAGTACATCTCCGGAGGATAACAGGAAGATGTTCTCCTTCGGAACGCCCATCATCTGAGCAAGCTCCGCATGGCGGATCAGATGCCTGTATTCTCCATGGACCGGAACCGCATATTTAGGTTTGGTCAGAGCATAGATCAGCTTGATTTCTTCCTGGCAGGCGTGTCCGGATACATGAGTATCCTGATAGATCACCTTCGCACCCTTCATCGATAAATCATTGATTACCCTGGAAACCGCCTTCTCATTACCCGGAATTGGTGTGGAGCTTAAGATAACCACGTCACCGGGCTGAATGGATAGCTTCTTATGAATGGACGCCGCAATACGGGATAGAGCTGCCATGGTCTCACCCTGGCTTCCAGTCGTGATCATAACCAGCTGATCATCCGTGTAGTTCTTCATCTGCTCAATATCAATCAGCATATTATCCGGCATCGTGATATATCCGTGTTCCGTAGCCGTGGTGATGATGTTCACCATGCTGCGGCCTTCGATGACTACCTTCCTGCCGTACTTCGCAGCGGAATTGATAATCTGCTGTACACGGTCCACATTGGAAGCGAAGGTCGCGACGATAATCCTCTGTTTGGGATAGTCTGCGAAGATATTATCAAAGGTTTTACCTACGGTTTTCTCTGACATTGTATAGCCCGGACGTTCCGCATTCGTACTGTCGCAAAGCAGTGCCAGCACGCCCTTCTTACCGATCTCACCGATTCTCTGCAGATCGATCGGAGTGCCGAATACAGGGGTATAATCCACCTTAAAGTCACCGGTATGGAAGATGATGCCCGCAGGGGAAAAGATGGCTAATGCGGCTGCATCAGCGATACTGTGATTCGTGCGGACGAACTCGATACGGAAGCACCCCAGGTTAATGGATTGTCCATATTTTATGATCTTTCTCTTTGTATTCTTTAACAGATTATGTTCCTTTAGCTTATTCTCAATGATTGCTATCGTTAACCTGGTTGCATATATAGGAACATTTACATCCTTCAAAATATAGGGAAGGGAACCGATATGGTCCTCATGACCATGGGTAATTACAAAACCCTTCACCTTATCAATATTATCCTTCAGATAGGTCACATCCGGAATTACCAGGTCAATTCCCAGCATCTCGTCCTCCGGGAAGGATAAACCGCAATCTATCACAATGATGCTGTCCTCATATTCGATTGCTGTGATATTCATACCGATCTTCTCTAAGCCACCGAGCGGTATGATCTTAACTCCCTGAAAGTCCATTCCGAATTTCTTGCCGTTAGAATCCTTAAGCGAAGTTTTGCCATTCGCCATATCCTTATTGTTCTTAACTGCTATCAGTTCATTGTCGTTACCATTCATCAGATTTAAGGTTTCTTTATTGTTTCCGTTTTTTGTATTGGCAGTACCTTTTCTCCTATTGCTCCTGCTGCTGGTTGTATTTCCTTTATTATTCGTCATTGTATCTATTTCAGTCTTTTTCTTTCTTGTTCTTACTGTGTTATTGCTGTTATTGTCTGTTGTTTCGTTTTCTTTCAAAAATTGCACCTCCAATGGTATATTATGTACTGTATATCCATTAACTAAGTGCATGGTATGTGATTAGATATCCTTAAGGACGTTAGTACTTATGAGGCAAGCTTTCATCAGCTTCCTATGCCTTTCTGCAGTTCTTACAGTGTCCATAAAGCTTCACTTCATGATCCGCCACTTTAAAGCCCAGAGTTTCTAGAATCCGTTCCTCCAGGGTTTCTAACAGGTCGTCCTGAAAAGCGTAAATTGTCCCACAATCAAGGCATATTAAATGATGATGATGGTGGCATGCTTCCTCGGAACTTCGTCCTCCGATTTCATACCTTACATATCCATCATCCAGATTAAGCTTATCAATCACGTGCAGCTCCGACAACAGCTGAATCGTTCGATATACAGTGGCAAGACCGATCTCGGGGTATTTCTTCTTGACACAGTCATAGATCTCCTCTGCCGTCATATGCTTGCCGGGCCTGTTATTCAGAACCTCCAGGATCGCTATCCTCTGAGTTGTGACCTTCAGGCCGTTATGCTTCAATAATGACTTGAATTGTTCCTGATTGTTAGGCATATTTTCACCTTATCCATCTAATTCGATATCCATGCAATTAAAATGTTTCGTTTGTTATATTAATATAAATCTATGTCATCCAATAATTCTCTAAATATTCCGGCAACCATTTCAAGCTCCCGGTCATCCTCTACAATATCGTAAATTGCTTCTTCATCCGTAGCCAAAGAGATATCCTTTAGAATGAGTGCTTCCTCATCCTCACCGTCTTCATTACCGGTACT
>JAEZJW010000145.1 GCA_023415595.1 Bacillota bacterium | reverse complement strand
GGACTCTATAATGCACAGGAGCGTGGTGCCCTGTTTATCGGCCCCGGCGTCAAGGTCTATGCAGGAATGGTGGTCGGGCAGAACCCGAAAACGGATGACATCGAAGTAAATGTCTGCAAGAGGAAACAGCTGACCAATACCCGTTCCTCTTCCGCAGATGAAGCGCTCCGTCTCGTTCCGCCGAGAATCTTAAGCCTGGAACAGGCTCTGGAGTTTATTGAAACGGATGAGCTCCTGGAGGTAACCCCCCAGTCCTTAAGAATCCGCAAGAAGATCCTGGACTCCACGATGCGGATGAGAGACAGAAGAAACAAGAACAGCTAAGCTCAGAAAAGTAAAACAGAGAGATTTTATGAATCTCTCTGTTTTTTTATTATTGCAAGTGCCTTAATTTGTAGTCTCTGTCCACCTAGACATGGACTTTATAATTTTATTACATAGTTACTCACCTAATAAAACTATTGGAAGTTAAGCTCAAATCCATGAAAATAAACGATTTATATATATCAATCAATTTATCGATTATCATATTCGGTGTGTATATCCCAGGCTGTTGCATAAGTGTTATTCAAGGAAAGGGGATGTTGGATACCCCTTAATGCACTATTTGAAAGATAAAACGCCGGATATGTGTGCTGAAAGCGAACATTTATGTTCGATGGCAGCATACCTATCCGGCGGGATGTCTTTCAATTAGTGTGTGTGGGGTACCAATATTCCCTTTCCGTATAAATAACCCAAACAACAGCCTGTACATATACAATGAAACTATACAGCAGTCCGTACACTGCTATACTATCATTTCCTTAATATCCTGTAATCGGCGATCGGGGTAATTGAAGATTTCTTTACTGTTCGTGATGTGGTATTGAGCAAGGATTTCCTTGAAGTATGCTTTGATCGTATCCTTAGAGATGATCTTGTTGTTATATTTGTCCCTTGATATCTTTACCATGGACTTCTCGAAAGCAGTCAGTGCTGCAAGTGCTCTGGGACCGAACCAGGTATAGCTGTCAAATACGGCATCCACCAGTTCTTTCTCTTCCTCAGACAGATATTCCTCATTCAGCTCCAAGGTATGAATCCCGCAGCGCTTCATACTCTCATACAGCTTAAGATAAGGAACATGTTCATTGTTGATGGAATATTCCTCTTGAAATATCTCTCTGTCATACAGCGCCAGAGAAAACGCCTGAACATAATAAAGCAGATACTGGATATAACTGGCGCAAATCTCTGCGTTGCTCTTATTTACGATATAATACGCAACCGCATAAATTTTGGATGACATAATTTTCGACAGTACAGCTCGTCTGCTTTTCTTGTACGCGACACCGGTTAAGCATTCCTTACGCTTCATTAATAAGTCATAATAAAATTCAGGATCATTTAAAATGGCTTTTAATTTGTTTGAATACTCATTCGTGGGAATGTCACCCTCCATATATCGGATGATGGTCGTTTCCCCCCAGCCCAAGAGCTTAGCCAGTGGTTTCTTGCCGATACGATACCGGTCAAGAATCATTTTGATCTCGTCCGAAGTAATAATTACTTCGCCGTCTGTTACATACCTATTACCCTTCATATACTTACTCCTCAGCTAATGTATCTTTAGTTGGTTACTTTTCCTCCGATTTTATATTAGCACTGAATATTCTGAGTGTATATGGAACTTTAGGATTATTTTTCTATATTTATCTAAAACTTTCTAAACTCGTTAATATCATGCATAATGATCCTGAAACCCTCGATCAGACGGTCAAAGGTACCAATCCGATACAGGTTAACAATTACCATACCGATCGGAATTCCTAGGATCATACCCAGTACCCCGTAGAAGCGATACCCGATATACATGAAAACCAGAGTTGCCAGAGGACTGATTCCGATACTGTCTCCTACCATCTTGGGCTGAAGGATCTGCTTTACAATCTGGCAGACCAGATAGATTACTACCAAACCGATGGCACGCACGTAGTTTCCCATCAGCATATCGACAATTGCCCAAGGCCAGAGGACTGCTCCGGTACCGAACACCGGCAGTAAATCCAGAAGAGCTATGCCAAATGCCAGTAAGAAGGAATAGCCAACATCTAATATCTCAAATCCGATAAACATGATTGCGATTATAATAAACATAATCTTAAACTGTGCTTTAAAATATCCGCCTACTGCTGTCTTAAAATTATCGTAGATAATGACCCATCCGTTATTCAAGGAATTAGGTACATTCTTTTTCAGACCGTTAACCAGTTCATCCCTTTTCGCGATAAAGAAATATGCAGACAGGATGGTTACGATGATCATCAGGAAAATCTCAGCGATATTCTTAGCGAAATTACCTGCCATCGAAATCGTCAGTACATGCTCCTCCGAATTAAAATTCGTTATGTTATTGCTAATGCCGGTCAACAGATTGTTAATTATTCTTTGGAGGCTTACCGGCAGGGAGGCTGAAATCTCAGATACCCGGTTCGAGAATTGTTCCAACTGTGCTTCTACCTGGGTAAAAATATTTGGCAGATCATCGGATAAGGATCTAACTTCCCTCACTAAGGCAGCGATGATCAGATAAAATGCACCGACGATTAGAGCAACCACTACGACAATAATAATTGCCGAGCTGTGCTTTCTAAGGATTCTTACTTTCTTCTCAAGAAATTTGACCAACGGATTTGCAATCATAGCCACGATCCAGCCGATGACAAAAGGCATGAAAAAGCCCAGTATCTTCGGCAGAAGCAGGAACACAAACAGCAGCACCAGAACTGCGATCACAAAGTTGGTCAGAATTTTCAGGTATATCTTCGGTTTGCTCATAAAAGCCTCCAGCATTCATTATGCAATTATTATAATACAAAAATCTGGATTTTGTATAGATAGAACATGTTATTATTTGGATGAGTGTCAAAAGCACCGTGAGGGAAAAGTGCGGTAGCACCTTTTGACACTTAATCATAGTCCTTTAACTATATCTTTTCGCTGGCCGTAAGAACAATGTCAGGAAAAACAACAGTGCCGCAATGATGACAATGGTCGGCCCCGCTGCCATCCCGCTGTAATAGGAAATGATCAGTCCAGTTATTCCCGAGAACAGGGAAATCATTACGGAGAATAGATGATACTCCCTCATGTTTGCAGACAGATTTCTGCTGGCAGCCGCAGGAAGGATTAATAACGCATTGATAATCAGTATTCCAACCCACTTGATGGAGAACATGATGATAATTGCGATAATCACACTGAAGCAATCCTCCATCAGATCGGTATTAATATTTTTACTTTTGGCAAGAGATTCATTCACTCCCACTGCATGCAGTTTATTAAAACCAACCATCCAGAATAGAATCGTGACAGCAAAAATTAGAAGTAATAAGCCGATTTCCTTGACTGTGATACTTAAGATATCTCCTACCAGGAGATTCGAATATTTTGCAAATTTACCGCCTTGGGATAGTATCATCAGACCTAAAGCAATGCTTAAGGAAGAGAACACTGAAATCACCGTATCTGTGGACACGGTTTTTCTCCTTTTGATTTTATTCAGCAGCAATGCAAAAAGGACCGCAAATACCAGCATCGACAGATTTGAATCTGTTAAACCGAGTAATGATCCCAATGCAATTCCGGTCAAAGCAGAATGTCCGAGAGCATCAGAGAAGAAGGCCATGCGGTTATTGACGATCATGGTCCCCAGAACGCCGAACAAAGGAGTAATGATCAATATTGCTAACAGTGCATTCTTCATAAATGCATACTCCATCCAGGAGAATGGCAGGAGCGTCTCCATGATATCATATACTGTATCCATCTTTACCTCCCCAGAACACCTTCTTAAATTCGTCACTCTGAAGAACTTCTTCAGGCGTACCCTCCTTAAGGATGGTACGATCCATCAAAATGACATAATCAGCATATTTACTTACGAATTCAAAATCGTGTGAGACTACAATCATGGCAAGATCATAATTCCTCTTCAGATTCTCTATGTTATGATAGAATAATTCCATCCCGTTCTTATCGATACCGGATACCGGCTCGTCCAACAGCAGCAGTTTAGGTACCGGTGTGACTGCGATGGACAACAATACTCTCTGAAGCTCGCCGCCCGACAGATCACAGACTCTCTGATCAATGTAATCCTGAGCATCAAAGATACTCAGCTGCTCCTTCACCCTCTCATACACCCTCCGGTTCTTTCGCAGGAAAATTGGCAAATTACTGATATAACCGGCAAATAGGTCATACACGCTCATAGGTGTATTCTTCTCCAGGTTGATATGCTGTGGAACATACCCTATACTAAGCTTGGACATTGTGTGATCCTTCAGATCCGTGAACTCTATACTGCCTTCGTGCCGCAGCTCACCAAGAATGGCCTTGATCAGTGTGGATTTACCTGCACCATTCTTACCTATGATTACGGTCAATTTGCCACAATGAATATGAAGATTGATATTCTCGATAATTATCTTGTCTCCGTCCCTTACACTGATATCACGTATCTGAATGCAATGAAGTCCGCAGGCACTTTCCTTCACCTCAGGTTCAGTTCTATCGGATTCTTGTATTCTTATTTTTCCCATTTCAGCCTCTTTCCACCGGACCACAATCATTCAAAGACTGTTCCATGTCCCGGATAAATGAAATTGTATGACTAAATTTCAATAAAGTCTATCGGGTGAAGCGTTTACCGGAATGCTTCTTCCAGGGTACGCATATTCTTTCTCATTGCTTCCAGATAGGAATCCTTAGTGCCGTCTCCGGTTACCGCAGAATCTATCACATAGGCTTTCGCCGAGGTTTCTTCTACGATTCTATCCGTTATAGATGCTCCGTATTGTTCCTCTGTGAATAGATATCCGATCCCCTCACTCTTGACCGTACTGATGATATCTGCAACTTCCGCCGCACTTAAGGCGGATTCGTCTTCCATTTCTACAGTACGGGCAATCGTAAGCCCTACTCGGTCGGCAAGATAGGCAAATGCTTCATGGAATATAATAACCTTATGCTGCACCATCTCTGTCTGAATCTTCGGAATGAGCCTCTTAAGCTCCTCCTCCAATTCCTTCACCTTACTGATATATTCCTCCGCATTATCAGTTATCCTCTGAACCGTATCCTCCCGATACTCCTGCGGCAGATCCGAACGTTCTGTGATATATTGAATCAAGCCATCCCTCATATGGTTTACCTGAATAATATACCTTGCAGGATCAAGCCACACATGGGAATTCACTTCCCCCTCATGTTCTCCGCTTTCCCGCATGTCGATTCCCTCGCTGATATTAACCATGGCAAGCTCAGGATAATTCTTCGTTACATCCTCGAGGTAGCTTTCCATCCCACCTCCGTTCATCAGGAAAAGGTCTGCATCAGAGAGCAGTTTCATATCTCCCGTGGTCAACTGATAATCATGCAGGCATCCTGCCGTAAAGTCGGTCAGACTATCCACCTTAAGCTCCGGTATTTGATCCGTAATATTCAGTGCCATAATATAGGTAGGATAAAAAGAAGTGACCAGCTTTAGCCTTGCATCTGCATTACCGGCTTCTCTTCCATTCCCACGGTTTAAAACTGATATAAGAAAACCACCAGCAATACCTGCAGTGATCATTAACAATATTAAGATGATCGCTTTTTTCTTCATATTAACCTCCTAATTGCAATTCATTTGCATTTACATATTATATTATAAGTATTGCCCTCTGTCAACGGGTATAGACATGCCCCAGGTGGGCCCCGTATAAGGCAAACAATCAATTTCACAAAACCAAACATAAAGAGCGAAAAGCAAATCATAATATGATTGTATCGTATTAAGAAATATTTCTTGTAATAGAGAAATTTCTATGCTATTATCACTAATAAAATTAATCAGCTCAAATAGAAGCAAAGCATATTATGAGGAGGACCTATGAATAAGAATCTGCGAATCTATGTTACAGCCGCTTTGATGGCTGCGTTGACCTGTGTGGCTACTATGGCAATAAAATTTCCGACCCCAACCGGCTATATCCATCCGGGAGATGCCTTTGTTCTTCTGTCCGGTGTCATCCTGGGTCCCATCTATGGTCCTCTGGCAGCAGGCATCGGTTCGATGATTGCCGATCTCCTGGCCGGCTACCCTCAATATGCAGCTGCGACCTTAATTATTAAGGCTCTGGCGGCCCTGATTCCGGCACTGATCTATAAGAAGGGTAAAATTATTACGATTATCCTTTCCGGGATTATAGGTGAACTTGTCGTAACCTCAGGATATTTTATATTTGAGAACTTCCTATATGATTTCGGTTCGGCCCTAAAATCAGTCCCCCTGAACCTGGTACAGAATGCCCTCGGTGTTATCCTGGCTACGCTTCTGTTCCCGATCCTCAGAAAGGTTCCTCAGATCAAGGAATTAATGGATCACAGATAGACCTCTGTACCGTTCCGGTCCGTATGGCTGATAAACAGAATTGATAATGGCAGATAACCAGAATCTATAACAACTGATAATAAGTTCTATTAGAATTAATGAAGAGTCAAGCTATTGACTTCATCAGACCGCAAACCTATAATGAAATTGTACCGGAACTGGCGGATCAGTGGGTTACCACGAGGGACCGGTAGAAAGCTTCCTCTATGGAAGCCGGATGAGAATGTCGACCGCCTGGGCAGCGTGAAATACGCATGCCCAGGCGGTTTTTTTATTATGGAAAAGGAGCTTAATCTTATGAACGCATGGTATGATTTTAAACCCGGTAGATGGCAGGAAACAATTGATGTCAGAGATTTTATTATGCAGAATTATACTGCTTATGAGGGAGATGAGAGCTTCCTGGAACCGCCCTCAGAGAGAACATTAGCCTTGAACGAAGCTTACCTTAAGCTGTCTGAGGAGGAGCATAAGAAGGGGGTTCTCTCCATCAATACGGACGTGGTATCCTCTCTGCTTACCTATGCACCCTCTTACCTGGACCGTGATAAAGAAATCATCTATGGCTTTCAGACAGACGCCCCCCTACGCAGGGGCGTCAATCCCTTCGGTGGTATCCGCATGGCCAGACAATCCTGCGAAGCCTATGGTTATACCTTGTCGGAGGAGGTGGAGGAGCATTTCAGATACCGTACCACTCACAATGACGGAGTCTTCCGTGTCTATACTCCTGAGATGAAGAAAGCCCGGAAGTGCGGCGTCATTACCGGACTTCCCGATGCCTATGGCAGGGGCAGAATCATCGGAGATTACCGCAGGGTCCCCCTCTATGGGCTGGACGCTCTGATCAGTCAGAAGGAAGCTGATAAGTTAGAGCTAGGCAACAAGCCTATGACAGAAGAAAGCATCCGTACACTGGAGGAGTTATACCGTCAGATTGACTTCCTGAAACAGCTGAAGGAGATGGCAAGGGGCTATGGTTTTGATCTCTCCGGTCCTGCTACCAATGCAAGTGAGGCTGTCCAGTGGCTGTACTTTGCATATCTGGGAGCAATCAAGGAGCAGAACGGCGCTGCGATGTCCTTAGGAAGAATCTCAACCTTCCTTGATATTTATTTTGAACGGGATTTGAAGTGCGGCATTCTGGATGAAGCCGGCGCTCAGGAAATCATTGACCAGTTTGTTCTGAAGCTGCGTATGGCAAGACAGCTTCGTACCCCCGATTACAATGAACTGTTTGCCGGGGATCCTATGTGGATTACAGAAGCCATTGGCGGAATAACGGAGCAGGGTAAAAGCCTTGTAACCAAGAGCAGTTATCGCTTTATCCATACCCTGACTAACCTGTCTCCCGCACCGGAGCCCAATCTCACTGTGTTATGGTCCGAGAAGCTGCCAGTATCCTTTAAGAGATATTGTGCGAATATGTCAATCACTACAGATTCTCTTCAATATGAAAATGATGACCTGATGCGTCCCAGATACGGGGATGATTATGGTATCGCCTGCTGTGTATCTGCGATGAAGCTCGGTAAGCAGATGCAATTCTTCGGAGCCCGCTGTAACCTGGCAAAGGTACTCCTGCTCTGCTTAAATGGGGGACGGGATGAGATCAGTGGAGAACAGGTAGGGCCGGAAACGGACTCCTATCCCGAAGGAAGCGTTTTAAACTATGATGAGGTATGGCAGAGTCTCCTCTCCATGATGGATTGGCTCTGCGGCCTGTATGTGAATACCATGAACATCATCCATTACATGCATGACAAATATGCCTATGAGAAGCTGCAGATGGCGCTGCATGATACGGAGGTAGAGCGGTTCATGGCCTTCGGTATCGCCGGCTTATCCGTTGTAGCTGATTCCTTAAGTGCCATCCGATATTCGAAGGTCACTCCCATTAAGGATGACCGTGGGCTGATTATTGATTTTATCCTTGAGGGAGAATATCCTGCCTATGGGAATAATGATGACCGTGTGGACAGTATCGCACAGAACCTGGTCCATGAGTTCATGACCAAACTAAAGAGCCACCCTGCTTATCGCCAATCCATTCACACCTTATCCATCTTAACTATCACAAGTAATGTGGTCTATGGCAAGAAGACCGGTTCCACCCCTGATGGCAGGAAGCTGGGAGCACCGTTTGCTCCAGGAGCCAACCCGATGCATGGCCGTGACAGGATGGGTGCTCTAGCCTCCCTGCTCTCCGTAGCGAAGCTTAATTATGACGACTGCAGGGACGGGGTCTCCGATACCTTTACTATCACCCCTGAGACCTTGGGTAAAACTCCTGAAAACCGCATTCAAAATCTATGTGGTATTCTGGACGGGTATTTTAAGGAGGGTGGCCATCATTTGAATGTTAATGTACTGAACCGCTCCCTGCTGATAGACGCCAAAGAGCATCCCGAGAAATATCCAAACCTAACCATCCGGGTATCGGGATATGCGGTCCGCTTTAATACATTAAGTGCAAAACAGCAGGAGGAAGTCATAGCACGTACCTTCCATGAGAATCTGTAGCAACCATATGTGGCACTAATACCGAATAATTAACCTGATAGCTTCCGCTATTCGTTTGGCTCCATACATACATAGATAAGGTGTGGGATTCACAGAATCCCACACCTTATCTATTGATAGAGTGCCAAAAGGGGCATGGTCTAAACCATGCCCCTTTTAACTATCTAAAGTAATTTAATTACTTCTGATTGATTGTTAATCCTACGGTAATCTTGTGCTCAAGTGTATTGCCACCGATATGCTCTAATACTGTAACTGACTTGATAGCGATAGAGGTGAATGTACCGGTTGCTTCTACAGCGATAATGTCAGCTGCAACTACAGGAGTTCCATTGATTGTGAAGTCGAAGCACTCATCAACTGCAGCAATTAATGAAGCAGAACCTGAAGCAATACTTGTTACTACAGTTTCAAATGCACGTGTATCAATCTCATTCACAACTGCCTTAACCTGAGTATCGGTTGTTGTAAAGTATGCTGTACCGATTGCTTTATCATCCAAGGTTCTGAAAGCAGTTACCTTGTAGCTACCGATAGGTGCCTTTACAATCTCACCGGCAACGGCATCAACAACAGCATATGCGCCAGAGTTGTTAGTGTCATCAGTAAAGTTACCATTAGGATCGTTAGGAGCATCAACTACTACATAGTAGTCACCAGCAACACTATCTAATGTTTCGTCAGAAACCCTAACACCATTTGAAGCATATCCATATACATGGATATTAACGTTTACAGGGAATGTAGTATTGGTATCAACCTTCATATCCACTGTAGTAGACTCAAGCTCAAGAACATAATAGCTTGCTACACCATTAGGAGCTTTAACAGTTACTGTTACTACTCTGGAGATATTCTCAACTGTAATCTTATATACATAAGTTCCAGCATCAACACCCTCACCGTTAAATACCAGAGTGTACTCATCGTCTGCAGCTACAGTATTGTCGCTGATAAGTGCAGGTGTAGTACCATCAGATAAGAATACGATGTTATCGGTTGTAGCTACACCACCTACGATAGGAGCTGAAATTCTGTCGATCTTAACATTGGTGAACTCAAAGCCTCTGGTAAACTGATCCTTCAGTGTAAGCTTAACATCCTTGCTGTCACCAAGACCTGCAGCATTGGATAAGTTGAACTGAGAAGCGCTTAAAGTGAAGTTAGTAGCCGCAGCCTTAGCACCTACAGTAACTGTTACGGTAGCCACAGGAACCTTAGTTGCGGTGCCAGTAGCATACTTAACAACTACTACTGCAGTACCCTGCTTAAGAGGGAATAAATTACCGGTTGTCGGATCAATGATTAATACACTGTCATCTGAAGTTGTAAATTCGAAATCTCCAGCTTCATCATAGCTGTTTACATCATCCTTGGTAGTACCGGTTAATGTGTTAATCTTAACATGTAACTGACCGTTTGTGTCATCAGCTGCAATAACCTGTACCGGTTTGTCAAAGTCAGGTTGATCGCCAGAATCAACGATGGTCCAAGCTGCTAAGCCTGTAAGATTGGTTGCAGCGGCATCAACACCGGTGATAACACCAGCTGCCTCAACATTACCAACTTCTGCACCATCAGTTGTATTATACTTGTAGGTGTGGTAAACAGCCTTAACTGCTGTTGTTGTACCCTTAGTAAAGATCAGGACTGTCTGAGCAGCTTCATTGAAGTAAGTTCCAAGCTCACCAGCAGCGCTCATAGTAACGCGTGTCAGTAAGGTAGGAGTTGTAATTTCTACGCCTTCTGCGTTGAATAACTTAACATCAACATCTGTCTCGGTATTGATAACAGCTTCCTTAGTTTCGATAGTCATGGATGTAACATCTTCGGGCTCTGTGGTAGCTGCCTTGAAGGATACTGAATCCATACCAGTATACTCAACCTTGTAAGTTGCACCTGTTACGAAAGGAACATAGAGGGATACGGAAGCTACCTTCTTATCTGTATCCATCTCAACCTTAGCAACGGCCTGCTTAACAGGGGTCTCGCCTACGATCTGGTAAACAGCGATGTTCTTATCAACATCTACCATAGCAGCGTTGAAAGTAACATTTACTGTGTCTAAGTCTTTCTGCTTAGCTCCGGTCATAGCAGCTGCTACAGTAAACTTGTAGGTGTCATCGTCTAATAAGTAAGCTGCGTTAGCTACGGGATCCTTCACATATGCATTGTACTTCTCAACAGACTGGAAGGACATTGCTGTGACTGTATACTCACCAGCTGCTGTAGCTGTGAATACGCCCTTAGCATCGATGGTTGCTCCTGTTGCAGGAGATACGGACCATCTGGTGATAGCGGAAGTTACCTTCGTGCTACCGGATACTGTTACGAAGCTTCTGTTGAAGTCATTAGCTACACCAACGGATGCCTTATCATTAGCAGGCTTGCCAGTGATGGTAACTGTCTTGATGTTATCTCTAACAACAACGGTTGCTGTCTTACTTCCAACCTCTTCACCGTCTTTGTCAACGATGGAAACGGTTACTTTTGCAGTACCAACGCCAGCTGCGGTTACAACACCGTTCTTCTCGTCAACTACTGCTACGTCTTCGTTAGAAGACTCCCAGGAGTACTTCCAACCTGTACCCTTCTTTGAAACAATGTTGAAATTGTAATCGTCAGAGCCGTCTACGCCAAGATGTAAGTACTTCTTGGTAGCATTGAGCTTAATGCTGGTTGCAGCAAAAGCTCCGGCAGCGGGTGCGATTGTAGAAATGATCATCGCAAGCGCAATAACGAAGGACAATTTCTTAAAGAAATTCTTCTTCATATTCTTACTTCCTCCTTAAAAAATATGGTTTGGTATTATATTGTGCGTCCCTGAACCATTTTCATAAAGTTCGTAAACCCCGAAAATACAGAAAAGGAAACGCATTATATAATCGTTCCAACAACAAGATGATTATAACAATAAAGGAAAAAAAGGTCAAGTCTTTTTATCCAAGCAATTGGATAAATTACCAGATTCTCTTAATTCCCCAACCGTTAAAAATCTCACAGCCGGAAGACTATATTTTAGTCAAAATGCTTGCAGGGATAACCCCTTACTCCTCGCAGTTCCCTCACTTAAAGTCCCTTACAGCCGATGCAGAATAGGATGTGACATCATCAGCCGCTTAAGTCTTGCCGTTTGGTTCCTGTCTCTTTGCTTTGACTATGGCTATATATTGCACCTTGTATGTGTCATTTTTATGTCATGCATTTGTCATAATTAGATTATTTTAAGAATTTTTTCGACGATAATCTGCATATCCTTCGTGTCACATACCCTGTCATGCAGTATCTGCGCACCCTTCAGCTCTTCCACTGCTTTCGGAATCTCTGTTCCCGACACCTTTGACAGCAGCTTCGCCTGCTCATAATCCTCCTCAGAGATTACATCCTGACCGATTGCCCGCAGGACACTTTCTGCAAACTTATAAGGACTTGCTGTGGACACGATAACACTCTTCGTCACATCCTGCGATGCCTTGGCATACCTGTGATATACACTGGAGGCAACTGCGGTATGAGTGTCGATGACATAACCATTCTCTTTATATTCCTTCCGAATCGCTTCCTCCGTTTCGGAAGTGGTCGCATAACCTCCGAGGAAGTCCTTAAGGTTATTCCTCATACTCTCCGTAATCTCATAGACCCCCCTGGTGGTTAAGGCGTTCATCAGCTCAGCAGTCTTTGCGGGATCATTATCCGCAATATGATAAATCAGGCGTTCCAGGTTACTGGATACCAGAATATCCATGGAGGGCGAGGTTGTCAGGATGAATTCCCTGTTCTTATCATAAACACCGGTTGTGAAGAAGTCATAAAGCACCTTATTCTCGTTGGAGGCACAGATCAGTTTATTTACCGGAAGGCCCATTCTTTTGGCATAATAGGCTGCAAGAATATTGCCGAAATTACCTGTCGGTACGACAAAATTAATCTTTTCTCCCTCCATTACCTGTTTCTTCCTATATAATGCTGCATATGCATATACATAATATACAATCTGGGGAACTAATCTGCCGATATTGATCGAATTTGCCGAAGAGAATTGATAGCCCGCTTTCTTCAGTTCAGCCGCCAGCTCTCTGTTACCGAACATGTTCTTGACACCGGTCTGGGCATCATCAAAATTCCCGCGGATTCCGATTACCGAGGTATTCCTTCCGCGCTGTGTTACCATCTGCTTCTCCTGGATGGAGCTGACCCCATCCTTCGGATAGAAGACGATGATGCTGGTCCCCTCTACATCTGCAAAGCCGGCTAAGGCCGCTTTACCGGTATCTCCTGAGGTTGCTGTCAGAATAACGATCTCTTCCGTGGCCTTGTTCTTCTTGGCAGCCTTCGTAAGCAGGTGCGGGAGAATGGATAATGCCATATCCTTGAAGGCAATGGTTGAGCCGTGGAATAACTCGAGATAAAAGGTATCCCCCGCCTTCTTTAACGGAGCAATCTCAGGCGTATCAAATTTCTCATCATATGCTTTTGCGATGCAATCCTTAAGCTCGTCCTCGGTATAGTCTGTTAGGAACAGCTTCATCACCTCATAGGCAAGCTCCCGGTAATCCATGGCTGAGAGCTCCTCCATTGATTTAGTCAGTAACGGTATGGTCTCCGGAACAAATAATCCGCCATCCGGTGATAATCCTGTTAATACTGCTTGGGATGCAGTAACTCTGCTACTCCCGTCCCTTGTACTTTGATACATTAGGTTCATCGTTTCATACCCCTTTGTTATTATTTTAGCTTATGGCAAATATAACATATAACAACTTTCAGTACAATAGTGTTTATTAACGAATGCCGGGCTTACAGTTAAGTTATCCTATATTCAAAAATGTCAGCTTTGCAGACATTTTGTGAATCATGTATTCAAAAATGTCAGCTTCGCAGACATTTTGTGAATCATGTATTGAAAAAGGACCGGCTGAGCCAGTCCTTCTTCTCCATAGTATCAGGAAACGGTAGAGTTCCGGTTTTATCCTGATCACTATTTATTCTTATAAAACTCATGACCGCCGTGCTTAAACAGCCATTCCAGATTATCGTCGAACCATCTGGCACTGCTTTTCCTCGTCCTTTTGCGAGCCATAAAATATAGCGCTCCTTCGGAATAATCCTCGCCCTCAAGAGCTCTCTTTACCGCTTCCTTTGTCTTTTCAGACACCTCGACAGACCAGTATCTTTTATCCGAAATCGGTGAAAACTGATACTCATCTCCCGAACTCTGGAAGATCACGTCCTCGACCGAATCAGGAAATTCATCATCCGCAATCCGATTCATTATGACATTGGCAACGAGGATGCGGCCTACCATATCTTCTCCCGTAGCTTCCGCTTCCACGATCCGTTCCAGCATGCCTATCTCCTTTTTGGTCAGGGACATCGTCTGCTTACTGCCTCCCGAAGACACGGAGAAGCTCTCTACAGCTTCCTCAGGGGCTTCATCGGCTCCCAGCTCTACAGCTTGAGAAGCGCCGGGTTCCTCCAGGTTCATCATAACCGTGTTGTATTCTTCATTGTTCATCGCATAGCCCAGCAGCCAGTTGGTATCATCCGATACCTGGATTGCAGGTACTGCTGCCTTATCCGGGATCACCGGAATATCATAAGGATTAACAATTGCATTGTTTGTGACCGAATCTGCAACATCCTTCGTATCACTATAGGTCGCTTCGTAAGAATGATCGTTTATCTTCTCTGCCTTAGACTTGGATCCATAGAATACATCCGATCCGAAGAATAATAAAGCAGCAGACAGTACATAAGCAGCCGCCACCATGAAAACCCCATGATGTGCTTCATGCATTTTATTCTTTTGAAGAAACGAATTTATCACTGACATAATTCTTTCCTCTGCTTTCTGTTGTTTGGTATTATTTGGTACCCTAGGTAATGCTATCCTGCATTATAAGTCAACGTATTTTTTTGTGTCAACTAGACAGATTCAATTTCGTTAATAACAACGAAACCTTAATTACAGTTTTTACCTTTCCATGTAAATTGTTACAACCAATACATAATTTCTTTTCCAGACTTTGTCTAAAATATACAAGATAATTTTAACAAATTATTAAGTATATATTAAATATTTTACGCCTGCTCTTACCTCTTTATGCATTTTCTACCGCGATAGTACGTATTTAAGCCTGTTTCGCGCTCTGTAGTCCCGGAAAGGCATGTAACATTTTGTTAATAATTGTATACAACCATTGCAGTTGTCGTCGAAATTTGTTATGATAATTAATAGGTATATAGGGGGTGACGGACGGGATGAAGCAGGGTGTCTACAGAGCTATAAAGAAGAATGGGCAGGTGTATTTCAGATCCTCTGTTACCTATATGGGAAAGCATATCAGCCTCGGAAGTTATCCCAAGGAAGCTGAAGCTCATAAGGCTTATCGGCTGGCCTCAGAACTCCTCTCAGCTCACTCACCGCTAACCCTTCAGGATTATCCTGAGCGGTGTATCCTATCCTTCCATAAGTGGACTGTGCTCCATAATTTCAGGGACTATAAGATTTATTTTAAGAATCCGATTTATCTTAAGAAGAATTATTTCCTCTATTATCTTGATAAGAATACCCAGCTAAAATTTGATGTAGATGACTTGTTTTATTATGCCCATCATAAAATTATGAGGCGGGGAGGGCATCTCTTTGTATCTGATTACGGGATGCAGGTCAGCATCCTGTCACGATACGGAATCAAGAACTATGCGGTTCCGGGAAGGGACTATATTTTTATGAATGGGGATCCAACCGATTTCCGATATGCGAATATCGGGGTGATAAACCATTATCACGGGGTAACAAGGATTAACCGCAAGGGCCGCCCGGTCTATCTGGCGAAAATCCATATCAACGGTGATTTCCTGGTTGGCAGATACTCTACGGAGGAGGAGGCAGCCATCGCTTATAATAAGGCGGCTATTGTATTAAGAGCTAGGGGAATTACAAAGAATTATCCTCAGAATTACCTGGAGGGAATGGACGAGATTGCCTACGCTTCCCTTTACCAGCGCCTGCGGATCTCTAAGAAAATACTGGAATATGAAGTCTGAATATATTAACAATGTTTTAACTTTTCAAAAAAGACTACCTTTATTTCAATTATGTGTTATAATATGGGTATATTTTTCTTCTTCCGTTTTCATAGTTTCACAAATTGAAGCCACCGGCAAATCCAACAAGTGTATCGGTACATCCGGAATGTACTGACTTGATTAGGATTACCAGTGGCTCATTTTGTTTCAGGAGTATCAGGTAAAGTTACGGTAAATACTGTTCCTGCAGCATCGCTCACTGCCCGGATCGTTCCACCGTGCATCTCTATGATGCTGTGCGCAATCGCCAAACCGAGGCCGCTCCCGCCTGTTTCACTGGAGCGAGAACTCTCCACCCGGTAGAAGCGCTGGAAAATAAGCTCCAGGTCCTTCTCCGGAATAATTTCTCCGTAATTCGTTATGGATACGGTTACACTCTCTCCATTGCTGCTTAAGTCAAGCTTAATCTCCCCGCCCTCCTTGCCATACTTGATCGCATTACTGATCAGGTTGGCAAAGGCTCTTGCCAGCAGGTCACCGTCCGCTTTAATAATGGCAATGCTATAGCTGGTTCTGAACTCATATTCCAGTCCGTTATCTGTGAAGCTCGGATAGAATTCATCGAGCAGCTGGTTGATCAGCTTCACCAGATCCACCTCCGTGTAGGAGGGTTTGACCTCACCGAAATTGAACTTGGTATAGGTAAACAGATCCTCAATCAGCTTTTCCAGTCTTTTTGATTTACCAAAAGCAATTTCAATGTACTTTTTCTTAGTATCCTCATTCAGCTGTTTGGAGGAAACAAGATCAAGAAAGCCGATGATCGAGGTCAAGGGGGTCCTAAGATCATGAGCGACACTGGTAATCAGCTCATTCTTGGCATATTCGCTTCTGCGCTCATTCTCCATGATCTTCTTGATATCATCCGCCATCTGGTTAAGCTTGTCCGCAATCAGGGCAAATTCATCCTCATTCCTGATCGCAATCTTATGATCCAGATTCCCCTGAGATATCTCATTAATACCTTCAGAAATTTCTTTGATGTAGATGATGAATTTCCGGGTAAGGAGAAGAAAATAGGTGATAAACAGGGTCACTCCGACTGCCAAAGTTAAGACAGCATACAGTGCCGCCCCCGTCCCCGAAAAATTAAGTTTGCCTCCGTTCAACAGGTACAAACCGATATGTGCTACTGCCAGTGTGAGCAGAGTATAGAGCAGACTTAACAGGCTGTAAAGCACGATTTCAAAGCGGAAGCTCTTAAAGATACTATTGTTCAATTTTATACCCCACTCCCCAAACGGTTTTTATGATTTTGGAGTCCCTGGAATCCATCTCAATCTTCTCTCTGATTCTACGGATATGTACCATTACCGTATTATTTGCTTCATACATCTTCTCGTTCCATACTCTCTCAAAGATATCATCCGTAGAAAACACCCTGCCTACATTACTGGCCAGAAGATACAGGATATCAAATTCAATCGGCGTCAGCTTAACTTCCTTGCCGTAAGCGGTTACTCTGTGGTTCTCCCTGTTAATCGTCAGATGATCCAGAGTTATTTCCTTATCCTGCTTCTCATCATGGGAATTGGGGTTCAGCTTCGTATATCTTCTGAGCTGTGACTTTACTCTGGCTGTCAGCTCCAGCGGGTTAAAGGGCTTTGTCACATAATCGTCGGCACCGGCTCCCAATCCGATAATCTTATCCAGGTCTGTGGATCTGGCGCTCAGCATGATAATCGGAATTGCACTGCTTTCACGGATCTTCGCGCATAAGCTCAAGCCATCCATGCCCGGCATCATAATATCCAGGATTACCAGCTTAATATCTTCTGCGGCAATCATCTGCAAACCTTCTCTGGCGCTATTCGCCTTCCATACCTTATAGCCCTCACTGACCAGATGGATCTCCACCAGCTGTGCGATCTCTTTATCATCATCAATCACGATGATTTCCGTCTGTTCCACCGTAGCTTCCTCCCTTCCAATGGGTTTCTTAATGCGGGATGTCCTTATTAATCCCTATCTTATCACATCCGGGGCATGATTTCTTTACTTTTTTCTTAAATTATAGATATGATAAGGGTGCCAAAAGCCCTTCATCAACTTTGGCCTCGTCAATTTGAACATTCACCTACTTAATATAAGTGTGCAGAACGTAGTTTAATGAGCAACTGTATGAAGTCGCTGGTTCTTAGGTCCTGTATTTTAGGACCTTATGAACCACTGCGTACTTCATCCAAGCGAGAGCGTGTTGCGAATAAACTATGTTCTGTATCACTTTAACATGATTTGTATTCAAATTGACGGTGGATAAGCAGAAGAAGGGCTTTTGGCACCTTAATTAAGCTTATAATTCTGTTTTCCTATAGTTCACATTTACTTTTTCAACCTACCGTGTTACAATACGATATGTGAGTAGCGCAGATGGTCGCGCCTGGCAACAGGTGAGGAAAGTCCGGGCTTCACAGGGCAGGGTGCCGGATAACGTCCGGTGGAGGCGACTCCAAGGCTAGTGCAACAGA
>JAEZJW010000116.1 GCA_023415595.1 Bacillota bacterium | reverse complement strand
GGCTAATAAGCGATATAATCGCTTCGAATAGCAATCCTGTTATCTTTACTGTTTTTGTGGTGTACCGATATTTCTACCGATACGGTTCGTGATGTATCATGACTGATACATCTCATGAAAATCTATTCATGTATCCGATAGGATACAATTTGAAGCCCATGTGAAAGCTTCAATTTTTTAGAATTTTCAGGGTTGTTTTACTGTTCAATTATCAAGGTTCAATCGCTTTGAAACCAAGTTTCAAGCTTTAGGTTTCGCTGCCGACAAGGGTTTATTCTATCAGGTCATTTCCATGTTGTCAACCACTTTTCCGACTTTTTTCATTCTCAGTAGTGGCTTCCCTTTTCAGCGGCGGTTATCATCTTAACATATCCTTAAGTCCTTGTCAACAATAAATTGTTTTTATTTTTTATTCAATTTATTACAATTTCTATAGTTATTTTCTAAGATGTTGTTTTCCGCTACATTTCGGCTCAGCCTCTTTCGTGGCATCCCCTTTTCTGTGGCGGAATGTTATCTTATCACATCCATAAGTCACTGTCAACAACAAATTGTATTTATTTTTTAATCAATTTGTTGCAATTCATAATGATGTTTTCTAAGACAAAGATTTCCGCCTCTATCTTGGTTCAGCCTCTTTCGTGGCTTCTCCTTTTCAGCGGCGGAATGTAATCTTAACATATTGGATGGGCAAAGTCAATAACTAATTGAATTAATTTTATACACAATTTATTACAATTCCTTCTGCCCCCACTTCTCAGCTACTTGATCTTCTCCTTTATAATAATTAACCTGATCCTTCTTCTCATAGATCTCCCTGGCTGGAAGGATATTCACCTTTCCGGAGTCAGGATATTCACATACATCAAGCCCTGCTTCGGTACGAACATCAATATATTCGCATATGGCTTGCGTATGGTTATATAACTGATGCGCACCGGATGCTCCCATCTCAAAGAAAGCCATATCCCCTTGGCCGAGTTCTTCAAAACCCTCCTGAGTTCTCAGCATACATTTTCCGCTTAATATCACAAAGAGCTCCTCCGCATTCCTGTGAAAATGATAAGGGTAGGAGTACTTCCCCGGGTCCAGCTGACGGATGTCAAAATGCAGATGCTTGGACTGCGCCAGCTCTGCTAAATTTGCACTCGTATGCCACGAGAACTCACGAATAGGTGAGTTCTTTACTTCAAATGTCATTTCATCCTTACGGAATATATGAGCCATACTGATACCTCCTTGACTTTACAAATATGCAAATCAAATGAAATGAACCTTTATCAGATATATTGAATGGTCAACTTATTTCCCCTGAAGTAACCGCTTCTATCCACTGCTCTGTAGTTAATACTTTGCTGAACCTCATTGCCTGCGTTACTAATATAGCTCTGTGAAGCTCCTCAGCTGTAACCGATCCGGCGTAATTTGAGATATTCAGGGTCCCTGTTGCATCGGATAAGAATTCAACTGAGAAACCAAGATGCAGCGCTTGCCGTGCTGTGGTATCACAACACATTTGTGTCATGTAGCCGGAAATTACTACGGTGTCGATGTCCCTCTCCCGTAACCACTGTTCCAGGTCTGTTCCCGTAAAGCTTCCGGGCAGTTTCTTTTCTATCAGGACCTCTCTATGTAAAGCCTCAATCTGAGGATGAAGCTTCCACTCATTGGTGTCCTTTCGGAAGGTCTGTGCATTTTCCTGAGGAGCAGTGTGTTGAACTACAACTACCGGTATCCCATTCCTATTGGCGAATTCAATCCCTCTGATAATATTGCCAAACGAACCTTCCGGATATGAAACCGGCCTCTTTCCTGTAAAATATTCATTCTGAACATCAATTACTAACAGCGCTCTCTTCATAAATTCTCTTCCTTTCCCGATCCGTTTCGATATACACCTTTATTGTGATATCCACTTTTGCTGATATCCGTTTATATTCGTTTATTTATCTTCCAGACAGAAGCTTCATAGGGCCGTAAAACCGAAGAAGAAACCTCTGCATAATTTGATAGCAAACGCCTTCCCTCCGGAAGCTTTGAACGAATCATAGAGGCATCGCTCAGGTTAATTTCGATATAGAGGATTTCACTCTCATCCTCACGGTAATAGGTAAACAAATTCTTTACCTTCTTATTCGTCACGATTACATCCCCATACCAAATGACCGGATGTTCCTTGCGTAATGCAATAAGCTTCTGATAGAAGCGCAGTATAGAATTATCATCTTTTAACTGAGCTTCCACATTACATGTCTTATAGTCCTCATCCATCAGTATCCAGGGTGTCTGTGAGGAGAAACCGGCATATTGTTCATTATCCCATTGCATCGGTGTTCTGGAATGGTCTCTTGTACCTGCTAACACCTTTTGAAAAGCCACTTCCTGATCCAACTTGCCGCATAACTCGGAGTACAGATTTAATGACTCCACATCCCGGAGCTCTGCTATGGATTTGAAGTTCTGATTTATCATACCAAGCTCCTGGCCTTGATAAATAAATGGGGTACCGCGTAAGGTCAGCTGTATCACAGCCAGAAGCTTACCCAGAACATTCCTAACTTTTAGCTCCGGATTCACCTTGGAAATCATACGGGGATTGTCATGGTTCTCATAGAACAGTGATGGCTGGCAACTGTTCCCGTAATGCTCCATCCAATCAATCATGTAATTCTTCAAATAATTAAGATCATACCGATAGTCATCAAATCGGGTATGTCCCGGTGTTTCCAGGTGGTCGAAGGAAAATATCATATCCAGCTCCATCCGGTCATCTGCGGTCAGCAGCTTGCTCATCTCCATACCGGTTCCGGGAGTCTCCCCGACAGAGAATGCCTGGTAAGGAAGAAACACCTTTTCCTTTAACTCCTTCAGATACTCATGAAGCCGGGGGCCATAGAAATAATGTTCCACTCCATGAAACCCCATGAGAGTTCCAATGCTCTCATTCCCATCCGGTAAGCCCTCCTTCTTGGAGATATAATTGATGACATCCATACGGAAGCCATCCACACCCTTCTCCAGCCACCAGCCAACCATCTGCTGAATCTCATCCCTTACCGCTTCATTCTCCCAGTTCAGATCCATCTGTTTCTTGGAGAATAAATGCAGGGCATACTGCTTCCGTTCCTCTACATAATTCCAGGCGCTGCCGCCGAAAAAGGAAGTCCAGTTGTTAGGCTCATCTCGGAAGATATAATAGTCCCCATACTTGGAGTTCGGTTCGTGGATGGCCTTCTGATACCATTCATGTTCGTCGGAGGTATGGTTAACGACCAGATCCATTATCAACCGCATGTCACGGTTATGAACCTCCTCCAGAAGAAGGTCAAAATCCTCCATCGTACCGAACTCCGTCATAATTTTGTGATAATCCCTGATGTCATAACCATTATCATCATTGGGGGAATCATAAATGGGAGAAAGCCAAATCGCATCAATTCCCAGTTCCTTTAAATAATCCAGCTTTTCAAGGATCCCCTTCAGATCCCCAATCCCATCCCCATTGCTGTCTTTAAAGCTTCTGGGATAGATCTGATAGAAGACAGCTTCCTTCCACCAGGCTTTTTGGATTGGTGCGTCTACAGTCACGGGATGTTCCTGTTCACTGTTCAGCAGGGTAAGCAGAGTATTCACAAACCCCTCATCCAGCTTTCCCTTTAACAGCTTCTGCAGAGTCTTCAGCTTCAGATTACCGACAATCGGATTCGTCACTGCAGTTTTATTGATATTCATCTGTAGCAGTAATTTATTCATAATATCCCGCCCGATTGGATTCGCATAGATGTCTTTGATCCGATTGTTTTTGGTCAGCATAGTATCTCTCCTGTTCTTATATTATAGTGATGGATCATTTCGAAACTTTAACTTAGCGTAACAGCAGATAAATGGATATCATCTATAAAACACCAAACATCTTATATCCAGCTGGTTCTGCAGAGGATGGACAAAAATTACCGGCAGCCAGCTCATTCCCTTTATGTAAGCTCAAGGTCTCCAGAATGGCTCTTGTTGTCTGAGTGATATCATCTCTAACTAAAGCTTCCTCCAATGTCAGCAGCCTAACCTCACTAATCTCGCTGTGATCCGGTTCAGGCATGCCGGAAAGATAGCTCATTTTAAATATGATACACCATTGCTCCGGCTTAAATTGTACTGAAATAATGGACTCAGCCTGTGTCAAAACCTTTGTTTCTTCCCATATTTCGCGGACGATTGCATCGGTTGGCATTTCCTTATCTTTCACATGTCCTCCCGGAATTAATAGTTTGTTAATGGCCATCCCATAGGTATGTCTGACAAGTAAAACCTTATCCTCTATGAATACAACACCGCTGACTGCAAAATGCTTCATTGAATTCCTCCTACTTCTTTATCTCCCCCCGGGCAGTCAGATCCGAAATAATCTGATCGAACAGTTGCTTATCAATCTTAAATTTCCTGCGGTAAACGAGATAACCGATTAAGATAAAGATAAGGGGTAAAATCAGCATTGCCAGCTTCATAAGCAGTAAGCCGGACTCGGTTACATCCTCAGGCGTCGCAGCTGCATTAATACCGGAAAGGATCGCGGTAACACCGACGATTCCACTCGCAATCGCACCGCCAATCTTATTGATGAATGGCTGTACGGAGAAGGTAATGCTCTCATTCCGATGGCCAAGCTTCCACTGCCCATACTCTACCGTATCCGTCAGAAACATCAGCATCAGTAACTGAATAAATGCTTCCCCAACGAAGAGGAGTATCCCGGATACACCGATAAAGATCATATTCATGGGGGAGAAGAAGAAAATGATATAACCTATGACTACGAGCACAGTCGCAAAAGCATACAGAACCTTTCGGCTGTACTTCTTTGAGAACAGCGGGAACACTGCCAGTGCCGCCAGCTGGGAGACTCCAAGAATCGCAGCAAATATCGAGTACATTCCCTCATCCTTATAAGCGTATTTGAAGAAATAAATTCCAAAGTTTGCAGTAGTCGTGTACCCTATCATAAATAGTGCCATAGAAATTGCTGTAAAAAGCAGCTGATCATTCTTAAACAGGATACGAAACATTTCCTTTAAGGAAGTAGCTTCCTGTTTCACCTGAATTCTCTTATCCTCCTTCACCCCGAATACGGTAAAGCAGAGAAATGCCCAGGTAATCAGAACAATTGCAACAGCTGTGATCTGCCAGGCCCTCTGGTCCCCACCCAAGGCATTCGTAATCGGTATTATCCCCACTACTACCGTAAACATTCCGATATTGGCACAGATCCGGGCGATGGAGCCGGTCTTCTCCCGTTCCTTCTGGTCGAGGGTCAGAGAAGGAAGCATGGACCAATAGGCAATGTCATTTGCGCCATAGGTGATATCCCAAAGCAGATAGAGTACAATGAACATAATAATATAGCCTGCTCCTGTTAAACCGAAATCAAAGAACAGTAAAATCGTAAAGATTCCTCCAATAATTCCTCCAATGACAATCCAGGGCTTGAACTTTCCAAACCGGGAATGGGTGTTGTCAACTAAAAAGCCCATAATAGGATCGTTCACTGCGTCAAAAATCCTAAGAATAAGCAAGGCTCCCGTCATCCACCACATGGTAGAATCCGGCAGATTTAAGATATCCGTCAGGAAGAACATGAGGTACATACTTACAATGGAATAGAGCATATCCCTCCCTACTGTGCCAAGTCCAAAGGTATAACGGTTTTGATTCGTTGTTTTCATATAGCTGCGGCTCCTTTCAGGCTTCATAGCTTTTCGTTTGTCATTTGATCCCTATCCATGCAAAAATTCTTTCATATCATATAGATTTGAACATTACTCTTGTTTCAGCTTCTACTTAGTCGTTAAGTCTGTTTCCATCTCCTCATGTGCTTTCTCTGTGCTCTCGGTAATATACAGATTGGATCCGAAGTCTCCCAACATTCGGACTCCTTCATGATAACCGGTTCCAATAAACTGCTCCTTTAATGGGATACCGGACTCCAGCGCCTCTGCGGAACAGGGATAGGTCTCCACGCAGTCCTTCAGACTGTAATGGCGGTTCGCTACCCGCAGGATCACGCCATCCGGGTTTAATTCCACCGGCAGGATGTGCTTTGTCAAGCCTCCGAACCGCTCGATGTAAAGCCTTTGCGGCCGCGTACGGACCGTATAGGTTCCCTTCTTCAGCCCGGTGACCTTCAGTCTGTCACTGCTTTCGGCAGCAGTTGCTAAGGTCTGAAAGAATCCTGTCAATGCCGTCTCTCCATCCTCGCTCACGACTTCCCATTGGACCTTATTCACTTTATAGGATTTAATTCTGTAGAACCTCCCATATTGAAAGATTCTGCGATACATTTTATAGAAGGCGATCTGATCGGCTACATCCTTTCTTTCCTCAGGAGTCAGATATTTCAGATCCAGCTCGTAACCCAGGCATCCGAAGCAAGCAACATGAAAACGGGTAGCCAGGGGCGTTTCCCGTAAGGTTTGTTGATGTGGAGACTGCGAGACATGTGCCCCCATGACAGAAAGCGGATAGAAATAGGACAAGCCTGTCTGTATCTTTAAGCGCTCGATCGGGTCCGTATCATCGGAGCACCAGATCTGCGGACTGAAGCACAGCATTCCCAGATCAAACCGGTTACCGCCGCTTGAGCAGCTCTCCAATAAGATATGAGGCCGTGGGGTGAAGATACGCGTCAGTATCTCATAAAGCCCAAGGTTATACCGATGAAAGAATTCTCCCTGGTTCTGCAGGACGGTAGAATAGGCTTCAGAAATGTGACGGTTCATATCCCATTTCACGTAGCTGATCTGTGCTTCGTCAAGGATTCGAGTGACCTGCTCTACAATATAATCTCTTTCTTCCTTCCGGCACAGATCCAGTACCAGCTGGTTCCTGCCGTAAACAGCCTGACGATTCGGCAGTTTTACTGCATATTCGGGATGTGTCCGATATAGCTCACTGTCCTCATTCACCATCTCAGGTTCAAACCACAGACCGAAGTCCAATCCGAGGTTTCTGATCTTATTAGCAAAGGCTTTCATCCCATGGGGCAGCTTCTTCGTATTTACCGAGTAATCCCCCAGTCCCGCCTTATCATTATTACGGTCACCAAACCACCCATCATCCAGAACAAACAGCTCAACTCCCAGTTCCTTTGCTTCCTTGGCCAGCTTCAATAACTTTCCTTCATTGAATTTGAAGAAATGAGCCTCCCAATTGTTCAGCAGTGCCGGTCTTTCCTTCTTTTTATATTCACCTCTGACGATATGCTCATTGACAAAACCGTGCAGCTGGTGGCTTACTCCATTGAACCCTCGGCTGCTGTAGCTCATCACACATTCCGGTGCTTCGAACTTCTCCCCCTGTGACAGTATCCACTCGAAACAATGAGGATTTATTCCCATGCTGACACGGACGTAATCCCGACCGCTTTTCTCTGCCAGACCATAATGGTTGCCGCTGTAGACCAGATTGAAGGCATATACATTGCCATAGCTTTCATTTGCATCTGCTTCGGCCAACAGAAAAGCCGGGTTATGACGGTTACTGCTTGCACCCGTCGTAGATGAATTAACATTTATTCCGTATTCGACAGGACGTATATGTACATTGGCTTCTTTGATCCATCCGCCATCCAGGGTATGCATCCGGAAGCTTTCATCCGGAAGATCCAGCGTCATACTCATGATACGCCGGATGTTTATACGGGATTCCGATTCGCTACTGATGACAGCTCTTCTTGTAATTACATCAGTCTGCTCAAAGACAGAATAATATAAATCAATATAAACCGGAAAGCACTGATCCCTTAAGGTGATGATCAAGGTCTGATCTCCACCATAAGCAGATGGCAGGGTATCCATCGGAACACTCCCCTCCAGCACCTTATAACTATCGTAAATGAAATCCGTTACAAAGCTGCCATCGGGCATCACAATTTCCGTCGGACTTTGGCGATAATCTCCGCGTCCGTTGTCCGACCACTCCAGGCACATACTATCCAGAGAATATATCTCATCCTCCTTACTGTATAGAACACTGCTGCCAACCTGAATGGACCGCTTCTGCGACAAGCTTTCCGCAGTATCATATTCACCTAATCGAATTCCGTAATAAACATGCTCTAAATGACCAAACTTTGTGTTCCGAAACAGATAGGTCGTATGCTCCGTATCTAATCTGAAGACATCATCGGTAACTTTAATCAAAGTACTCTCACCTTATCCTTCTTTGTAGTGTTGGGGTTCCACATAATGCTCATAAAGTTCCGGTGTGATACCGTTCTGCTCAATCATTCTTGTATAGAACTCACCGGACCTCTTCACAGTCCTCTCCTGCGTTTCATAGTTCACATGAACGAGTCCGAAACGGGCGCTTTCTCCTTCGATCCATTCAAAATTATCACAGAAGCACCAGTGATAATACCGTGAGATGGGCAATTTTGACTCAGTTATGACCTTCAAATGCTCATAGAGGTACCTGCATCGGAAGGCATCCTGATTATCACAGGTTCCGTTCTCCGTGATATAGATCGGTCTTTCCAGTATCTGATATACTTTCCCCACACAGCGAATCAATCCCTCGGGATAGATCTCCCACCCCAGATCATTCTTCGGTGCATCCTGCTTCGTACCGTCCCCAAAGCCCGATACAGTTGTCCGTGTGTAATAGTTGATCGCTATAAAATCACAATACTCACCCGGGGTAATGTGTTTCGCTCGTTTTAAAGGCCACTTGAACCTACCCGTTAGCATCGCTTCTGTAACCGCACCCTGGAAAAATCGCTCCAGAAGTCTGGCGCAGATAAGATGCCGGGGATTCTTAGGATTCCTTGGATCAAATACCCGGACATGATGGGCAAAGCTCACCTTCGTATCCTGATAGCCCAGTTCTTCCCGCATAGAATGGATAAGCTGATATGCTTTGATATGGCAGTAGGACATATTTGCCATTACGGTAATCGCTTTCGTAAAGGATTTCTCTCCCGGAGGCCAATCTCCAAAATAATAGGAGTTCGTTGCATATACATTCGGTTCGTTGATGGTTATGTACTCAGAAACGATATCTCCAAAGGCTTTCACTACCAAAGCTACAAAATCGAGATAAAACCCCAGATTCTCCTTCTTCGTGAAGCCGCCTTTCAGTTCAAACCACATTGGATTCGTAAAATGATGGATCGTGAGCAGTACCTGAATCCCCTTATTCCGAAGATAAAGCAGCTCGTTCCTGTAATGCTCAATGGCTGCCTGATCCACTTCACCCTCCTTCGGACAGATTCTTGCCCACTCGATTCCCAGGCGATAATGCTTAATCTTCATCTCTGCCATCAGATCCGCGTCCTGCTGCCACAAACGATAATGATCCGTGGCACGGGCCGGATCGGAATGATCCTTTATTCTTCCTTTATGATACCAGTCATTCCAATTAGACTCACATTCTCCGCCTTCGATCTGCGTGGCGGCGGATGCCACCCCCAAAGACAAATCCTTAAAATTAAGCTCCATGTCATCCCTCATTTCGTGTAAAATAGATTGTAGCTCTGTTTCAAGAAAAACCCTCATGGTTAAATCAAGTATCGTGATTGATTATAACAATTATAACATATAAATGGTAAAAAGTAATGATGTATCTGTCCACATCAATTACAGTTGAAAACGGCAGAAACATATACTATAATGGGATACGTATATTACCAATCATTATCCTATAATAAATTACTTAAGCATAAAGGGACGAAAAAAATGGCCGGATTAAAGGATGCAAATACTCTTGGAACATATCTGAATGAATTGCTTACCACAAAAAAGATTGACAAGAAATATCTATCAATGAGCCTTGATATCAACCGTACTCAGCTATACCGTTTTTTGAACGGGGAACAGCTGCCAGATATTGAGCTGATACATAAGATTGCCGTGAAGCTGAATCTTCGTGCCTCAGAATATGATAAGTTACTCGAAAGCTATGAGTGTTCCGCTTTTGGAGTAGAAGTAATAAAGGGAAGAAAAATAGTCTTTGATATAATTGATAGAATGATTCACCAGAATAATGAAGAGCATCTGGGTCTATCCTATTCATCGGAAAGCCTGTCACTGTTTCCGGCGAATGAGGACTGCCGAGATACTCAAATCATCCCCATTCAGGGCAAAAACAGAGTGCATCATGCCATCTATACCTTACTTAATTCTGTCAAGGAAAGCGGCACAAAAATCAGACTTCTTATGCAGCCCGATCAGGAAGGTTTGGAAAACCTGCTGCCTTCTCTTTTAAAATACATATCTGATCATAAAGTAAAATCAAGTATAGCGCATATCATACGCTTCAAAGATATTGCTCTCGATCGGAATAAACTATATAATCTGAATCTTCTGGATAAGTTACTTCCTTACTCCGGATGTGATGATATTTACAATGTTTTTTACACCATTGGAAATTATGACACACTGACCTATGATAACTTCTTTCCAAACATAATATGCCTAGGTAACCAAAGGGCGTTGACTATCTCAGCCGATTTTCAAAATGCTTTATTTATAAACAACTATGCTGCTGATATCGTATCTCTGATGTGTTCTGAGTTCGATAAAATATTAAAAGACTGTCTTCCGATGTATACTAAGGTATCGGATGTGTTTGAAATGTCAAAACATATGTTGGAATATGAAGCTCCTGCCAAGACAGATACCTATCTTCTTCACCCGGAGCATATCTTCTATACATTTCCGATTACATTGATTGAAGAAAAGGCAAAAGAATATAAGGTTCCGGGCAGTATAACAACACTTCTCCTTAAACGTGTGGATGCGTTCCGAAAAAGACTGAAGAAAAATCAGGCATACGAAGTAATTACTGCAGCCGGATTGGATCAATTTGTACAGACGGGTATTCTCCTGATTCAAGGAGGATTATATTTTAGTATTAATCAGAGAATTGAAATCCTGGAAAATCTGGTTGAATTTGTAGAAAATAATCGTAATTATAACCTCTCTATCCTGCGGGAAAATCATCCTTATGCTGATCTTGACTCTGCCGTCTATATCATCGATGAGGAGCTTTTATATATTGTTCCTTCCTATTCGAAATTAAACACAGCAGGGAGCATTTTTATCCGTGAGAGGGGCATTATAGAAAGCTTTAAGGATTTTTATATGTCCTATTTTACAGATATAAACTGCATATCCGATCGGAAATCTGTTGCTGATATCCTCAAAGATAAAATCAGTCTTCTACGCAATATGCAGTAATTAACTCGTGTTTTAACTGATGTTAATAGTATCTCAGTGTCTTTAGTCTATGAGACTATTTATCATTTGATACTAACGAGGGTATAAATAACGGACAATCTTTCTCACCAGAATAGAACCCTCCGTAATTCTCATTGCAGATCACTCTGCAGGTTCTGCATTGTTCCAGCCTTGCACAGTTTCCGCAGGGCTCTTCGATATAGTCCTCTACTGAACGAAGCTTCTCAAGTATCTTTGCGTTATGCCAATAATCATAGATACTATCCTGCTTTTCTTTATATTTCATAATTCTGCAGGGCCGGAAATAACCGTCTACATCGATCACCATATATTTTCGTCCTGCCCTGCAACCGGTTTTAGCCGCATTTTCCTGTTTATCATAAACCAAATTTCTTAGAATGGAATAACATTCCGAAACACTAATTTCTGTCTTCAAATTCCGGTTAGACTTTATGTATTCAGCCAGTCTTAGCAATTCAGCTTTATCAAGCACCTGATCCTTCTCACTTTTCGAAGCAGGCTTCAGGCGGAGTACACTGATTTTACCTGCGCCGTATCGATTGGCAAGCTTAATCAGTTCCGGAAAGTCATCCACATTATCCTTTCTCGGTACCCAGTTTATACTAAAGGGAACAGAGCTTTCGCTCAGAAGCTCTAAGGCACTTAATGCGACCTGATACCCATTCCGGGATCGTTCATGCACCTCTCTGGTAGAGCCGTTTAATGAAAGAATAATTTGTTTGAGGCCAACCCCGATTAATTGTTCCAGCCTTATGTTTGATAATCCCGAACCGCTGGTAACCATAATTGCCCCCATCCCTAACTGACTGATCCTCTCGATGATATCATCAAGGTATGAACATAACAGAGGTTCCCCTCCGGTCAAACCGATTGCCTTTATCCCCATAGCTGCAATTTCATTCAGATAATTCATTAATGTGTTTCTATCCATTTCCTTCGGGACAGAGCTGTTATAGCATTGTGGACAACGTAAATCACATGCTGTGGTTATTTCTATATTAACGAATTCCGGGATGTTCCTATATCTTGCTTGATTCATTCGTATCCCTCACTTCTCCACCATACTCTTCCTACTCTCGTAGTGAGACATGATAATCTGCTGTAGATTATATTTTGTCTTCAGGCATTCCGGCTTTCCATGATTGATCACCATACCCTGATACGGACAGCCTCCCATACAAAGGGGAAGGTATTTGCAGTCCATACAC